>DASWER010000331.1:0-4138 GCA_036394655.1 Burkholderiales bacterium | reverse complement strand
ACCATGACGTCGAGCACCTCGTTGATCATCTCGGGGTCGAGCGCCGAGGTCGGCTCGTCGAACAGCATCGCGATCGGATCCATCGATAGCGCGCGCGCGATCGCCACGCGCTGCTGCTGGCCGCCGGAGAGCTGGCCGGGGTACTTGTCCTTGTGCGCGATCAGGCCGACGCGCTCGAGCAGCTTGAGGCCCTTGTCGCGCGCCTCCGCCTGCGTGCGCCCGAGCACCTTGATCTGGCCGAGGGTCAGGTTCTCGGTGACGCTCATGTGCGGAAACAGCTCGAAGTTCTGGAACACCATGCCGATGCGCGCACGCAGCTTGGGCAGGTTGGTCTTCGGATCGCCAACCGAGATGCCGTCGACCAGGATCTCGCCCTTCTGGAAGGCCTCGAGGCCGTTGACCGTCTTGATGAGCGTCGACTTGCCGCTACCCGAGGGGCCGCAGACTACCACTACCTCGCCCTTGGAAACCTCGGTGCTGCAATCGGTCAGCACCTGGAAGTTGCCGTACCACTTGCTGACGTTTTTGATGGAGATCATCGGATGATGGCGATCCTGTTCTGGAGACGCTTGACGACGAGCGACAGGCTGTAGGAGACGATGAAGTACACCACCGCGACGAAGCTGTACATCTCGACCAGGCGGTAGTCGCGGTTGGCCACCTTCGAGGCCGCGCCGAGAAAATCGGTCGCGGAGATGACGTACACCAACGAAGTGTCCTGGAACAGGATGATGGTCTGCGTGAGCAGCACCGGCACCATGTTGCGGAAGGCCTGCGGCAGCACGATGTGGCCCATGGTCTGCCAGTAATTGAGGCCGAGCGCATAGCCCGACCACACCTGGCCGCGCGCGATCGACTGGATGCCGGCGCGCATGATCTCGCAGTAATAGGCGGCCTCGAACATCGTGAAGGTGATCGCCGCGGAATAGAAGGCGCCGACCTTGATCGGCTGGTTCGAGCCGATGACCCACGCGCCGATGTAGGGCACGAGGAAGAAGAACCAGAAGATCACCAGCACCAGCGGAATCGAGCGCATCAGGTTGACGTACGCGCCGGCGAGCCACGAGACCGGCTTGATGCTCGAGAGCCGCATCATCGCGAGCAGCGTGCCGAAGATGATGCCGCCGGTCATCGCGATCAGCGTGAGGGTGATGGTGAACGTCATGCCCTCGCGGAACAGATAGCCGAGCGAGCGCTCGATGACGTCGAAGTCGAAGCCGGAGTCCATCAGTGTCCCGCCATCGGCGCTCCGCCGGCCGCGATCAGGCCCGGCACGCGCACCTTCTTCTCGATGCCGCGCATCAGCAGCACCACGATCAGGTTGGTGAGCAGGTAGATCACCGTTGCCGCGGTGAACGCCTCAAACACGCGGAAGCTGAATTCCTGCATGGCGCGCGCCCGGCCGGTAAGCTCGAGCAGGCCGATGGTCAAAGCGACCGAGGAGTTCTTGATGACGTTCATGAACTCCGAGGTGAGCGGCGGCAGGATGATGCGGAAGGCCTGCGGCAGGATCACGTGGCGATAGGTCTGGGCCTCGGTGAGGCCCATCGCCGTGCCCGCGAAGCGCTGGCCGCGCGGCAGCGAATTGATGCCCGCGCGCACCTGCTCGGCGACGCGCACCGAGGTAAAGATGCCCAGGCACATCACCGCCGGCAGGTAAGAGCCCCACGGCGGCGGCATCTGCTTGACGAAGTCGCCCAGCGCCTTGGGCAGCAGCTCCGGCACGACGAAGAACCACAGGAACATCTGCACGATGAGCGGGACGTTGCGGAAGATCTCGACGTAGAAGTTGCCCAGGCGCACCGCCCAGCGCAGGTTGGTGGTGCGCACGGTACCGACGAAGGCGCCGAGCGTGAGCGCGATCAGCCACGCGGCGAGCGCGGTGGCGAGCGTCCAGCCGAGGCCGACGATCAGGTAATGGAGATAGGTCCCGCTGCCGCCGGGCTCGGTTTCGAGCAGGACCTTCCAGTGCCAGCTGTAGTGCACGCCCCTCCCGGGGTGAACTACTTACGACTACTTATAGTCGGCGGGGTCGCCCGAGCTGGTGGGGTTCTTGACCACTTTCTTGAACTGCTCGCTCATCGGCACGTTCAGGTTGATGCCCTTCGGCGGCACCGGCTTCTGGAACCACTTGTCGTAAATCGCGTTGATCTGGCCGGACTTGTAGATGTTGGTCATCGCCGCGTCGACCACTTTCTTGAACTCGTTGTCGTCCTTGCGCAGCATGATGCCGTAGGGCTCGACCGACAGCGCATCGGCGGAGATCTCGTAGTCCTTGGGATTGCGCGACTGCGCGGCAAGGCTGTAGAGCAGGATGTCGTCCATCACGAAAGCCACCGCGCGCCCGGTCTCGACCATCTGGAAAGCCTCGGGATGGCCGTTGGCCGAGATGATGTTCATGCCGAGGTTCTGCTGGCCGTTGATCTCGGTGATCTGCTTGATGTTGGTGGTGCCGGCGGTCGAGACGATGGTCTTGCCCTTGAGGTCGGCGAGCTTCTGCAGCTTGGCCGACTTCTTCGCCACCCAGCGGTTGGCGGTGACGAAGTGGGTGATGGTGAACCAGACCTGCTTCTGGCGCTCGAGGTTGTTGGTGGTCGAGCCGCACTCGAGGTCGATGGTGCCGTTCGCCATCAGCGGAATGCGGTTGGCCGAGGTGACGAGCTGGTACTTGGTCTCGAGCTTCGGCAGCTTGAGCTCGGCCTTCACCGCGTCGACGATCCGCAGGCACAGGTCCACCGCGTAGCCCACCACCTGCTGCTTGTCGTCGTAGTAGGAGAAGGGGATCGAGGCGTCGCGATGGCCAATGGTGATCGAGCCCGAGTCCTTGATCTTCTTCAGCGTGCTTTCCTGTGCGGCGGCCGCCGCGGTGAAGCCCAATGCGGCAGCGGCGAGCAGAGCGACGGCGGTCTTCATTGTCTTTCCTCCCTAAGGTGGTGAAAATTCTACAGTGCCGCGGCGGTATTGCGCAGGCGTTCAGCCATGGCCGAGAGCAGCGCGATGCCGAATCTCGGCTCGGACTTCACGAGGTTCAGGAACACGTTGCGGTTGATCGCGAGCAGCGCGCAATCGGCCTCGGCCACCGCGTTTGCCGCGCGCGGCGACTGGTCGACCAGCGCCATCTCGCCGAAGATGCCGCCCGGTCCGACGCGCTCGACCACGGCGCCGCGGATCGAAATCGATACCAGGCCTTCGATCACCACGTACATGAGCGCCCCGGCCTGGCCCGCGATCATGATGATCTTGCCCTTCTCGTAGCGCACCACCGCCTGCTGGCCGAGGCCCTGCACCATGGTGTTCAGCAGGTTCTTGTCGAACACGCCCGAATCCTTCGCCTGCGCGCCGCTCGGCACGCCGGAGAGGCGCGCGATCATGGCGCGCAGGCGCATGATCATGGTGCCGAGCATCATCAGCGCGAACTCGGGCTTCTTCTGCAGCGCCACCGCGAAGCCCTTGTCATCGAGCGGGATCACGCGGCATGGGGTGCGCGCGACGGCGGTCGCGCTTCTCGGCGAGTCGCTGATCGCCGCCATTTCGCCGAAGATCTCGCCGACTTTCGGCGCGCCGATCTGCTTGCCCTTGGCGATCAGCGCGACTTCGCCCTCGAGCAGGAAATACATCTTGTCGCGCTTAAGGAACAGCCGGCTCGCCTTCTCGTTCTCGGAGAAGAACACCGTGCCGGCGGCGACGCTTTCCTCCTTGCCGGCCGATTCGAAGAAGGTGCGCGCCACCGCCGGGATGTAGAGCGGCATTTGCGGGGCGGGCGCGGCGGGCTTGGGCGTACCGGCCGGCTTGCTGAAATCCAGATCGTCAGCCATCAGGTCGCATGATAGTGCCAGAATCGCGCCATGACGCAGCCTGTGCGGACGGAGCACGACCTTCTCGGCGACCGGGTGGTGCCCGCCGACGCTTACTACGGCATCCACACCCTGCGGGCGCTCGAGAATTTCCCGATTACCGGCACCGCGATCTCGATTTATCCCGACCTGGTCACGGCGCTCGCCTGTGTGAAACAGGCCGCGTCGATCGCCAACTGCGAGCTCGGGCTGATCGACGACCGCCGCTCGGTCGCGATTCGCCTGGCCTGCGAGGAAATCCGCGAGGGCAAGCTGCACGAGGAGTTCGTGGTCGACGTGATCCA
>DASWER010000330.1:0-2128 GCA_036394655.1 Burkholderiales bacterium | reverse complement strand
GAAGTCGGCCGCGTCCTGCTTGCGGTGGATCACGACCTGCGAATCGTTCAGCTCGATCGGGTAAGGCATCGACAGGATCGGGCCGGCACGCGTGCGCAGCCACACCGGCTGGTCGTCCATCGGCCAGTCCATCACGTAGCGGTAGCCGAGCTCCTTCAACAAATCGAGCGTGTGCGCGGTCTCGTAGGCGCCTGAGCTCATCCAGCCCGCTGGCGGCGCGCCTTCTTGGCGCGCGATGGTCTCGGTGACTTCGCGCAGGATGCGCTCCTCATCCGGCTGCCACAGCCCGCGCAGGTTCTCGGCGTTGCTGCGGCCATGCGCCACGACCTCGTCGCCGCGCTTGCGGATCGCCGCCATGATCTGCGGCGCGTAGTCGTAGACCAGGCTGTTGGTGTTGTGCGCCGCCGGCAGGCGCAACTCGTCGAACAGCTCGAGCAGGCGCCAGATGCCGATGCGGTTGCCGTAGTCGCGCCAGGAATAGTTGCGGTGCGTCTGCGGCTCGCCGGTCTTCGCCGGGTCGTGGCCGAGGCCGGCGCCGAAGGCGAACCATTCCACGTTGCTCGTGATGACGAAAGCGAGGCGCTTGCCATCGGGCCAGCTGTAGTCGCGCCGCTCGGGAAGCGGCACGTAGTCGTATCGGTTGTGCTGCGGCAGCAGCGGCTTCAGATGCTCATCTCCAGGGAATACAAGCCGCCGGCGTGGCGATCGACCGCGAACACGATGCCGCGGTCATCGACGAAGACGTCGTTGATCTGCGCCGTGGGCACGTTCGACCCCTCGGGTTTGGGCGGCACAAAGCTGGCGACCTCGCGCGGCTGGTAGGGATCGCGCACGTCGTACGCCCGGACGCCGGCGTTGAAGAAGGTGCCGAGCACGATGTCATCGGAGCGCCATGCTCCCGGTGCCGGCGGATTCTCGTGCAGGTTGTGGGCGCCGCAGCGCCCGCCCTTGTGCAGGAGCGGCGTCACGCCGGTCACGGGCAGCGTGCCGATGCTGACGAGGTGGCGCTCATCGCGAGCATCGATCAGCCAGACGAGCTTCGGCCAGTCGCGGCCGTCGTCCTGGATCGCTTCGTCGGTGACGACCAGCAGGTTGCGGCTGAAAAGCGGCAGCACCGTGTGCGTGAAGCCGTTATACGGCGGCGAGTTGGTCCAGCGCGACAGCATCTTCGGGCGGCTCTTGTCCGAGATGTCGAGCACCATCATGCCGCCGTCGAGATAGCCGAGATAGCAGCGATCCGGGCGCTCGGGATAGACGTTGGTGTTGTGCGCGCGAAAACCGGCGTCGAACTTAGGCGCCAGGCGCTCGGGCGGCGGCGCTTCGTCGCCTTTCATGGTTCCGGGAAGGTGCCAGCGCCCCACGGCTCTGGGTTTTGTCGGATTGCGGACATCCACGATGCGATAGATCTGGTCGTCCTTCAGGTCGTGGGGCTTGAGCTCGGGATCGCCGCAGGCCATGTGCACGGTTTCGCCGTCGACGAACCAGAGCACATGGCAGCCGCGCGAATGGGGCGCGGACGCGTCGAAAAATGCAATCGACTTTGGCCGCTCGGGCTCGGCGATGTCGAACAGCTCGAATCCCGCGGGCTTGAGGCCCCATTCGCTCACTTGGTAGGCGACCGCCATCAGGTCGCCCGAGACTTCGAGCGAGTTCGAGCGCATTTTCGCGTGCGGCAAATCGGTCTGCACGATGACTCTGGGCTTCTTCGGATCGGTGACGTCGACCGCGGTGAAGTTCTTCGGCGCGCTCTCGTGCGCGAGCCACAGCACGCGCCGGCCGCCGCGCGCCAGCTGCAGCGACATGCCCTCGCCCATGCCGCCGTGACCATTCAACGTGTGCTGGGAAAGCAGCTTCATGTTCGAGTGCATGGGGCGCTAACATATCAGACGATGAGACGAATCCTCGCCGCCGGCCTGCTCGCGTTCGCAGCCGCGGCCGCAGCGCAAACCTGGCCCGCGAAACCGGTTCGCATCGTCGTCGCCTATCCGCCCGGCGGCGGCATCGATGTGCTCGGCCGCCAGCTCGCGGAGAAATTGACCGCGGCCTGGGCGCAGCCGGTGGTGGTGGAGAACCGGCCGGGCGCGAACACCATCGTCGCGGCCGATGCGGTGGCGAAATCAGCGCCGGA
>DASWER010000329.1:0-17070 GCA_036394655.1 Burkholderiales bacterium | reverse complement strand
AGTCGACCGTGCCGGCGCCGTAGACCTCGAGCGTTACGCGGCTGAAGCCGAGGCTACGCGCCTGCGCCTGCGCCGCCTCGGCCATCTCGCGCGACGCGGCATCGTCGCGGCTGAGTATCAGGAGCGATTCCACGCGCAGCTCGCGCGCCGCGGCCAGGACGCCATCGGCATACGCGCTGTAGGGCGGCACGGACTGGAACACATAACGCGGCGCGCGCTTGTGGACCTGGCCCGACTGGCCGGCGGCGGTCAGCATCACGCGCCGCGCGCGCTCGGCCTCGGCGGCGCCGGTGAGCGTCGCGGCAGACCCATACGGTCCGATCAGCACCGCGGCGCCTTCCTTGATCAATTGCGCATAGGCGCTGCCGGCGCGTGCCGCTTCCGAACCGTCGTCCTCGATGCGCAGCTCGACACGCCGGCCCAGCACGCCGCCGGCGGCGTTGACCTCCTCCGCCCAGAGCAGCAACCCCTTGCGATAGTCGGCCGCGGCTGGCGCGTGCGCCCCGGACTGCGAGACGACCGCACCGACGAGCAGCGGGCCCTCCTGCGCCACCGCGCTCGACAGCGCGGCAGCGAGAATCAGGGCGCTAGTAATCCAGCCGGTCATCGACCGCGTGGCCGCGCATCGGGATCAGCGCCGAGCGCTCGAAGGTCATGAACACGGTGCCGTCGGCCTTCTTGCCGGTGGTGCGCACGGTCACGATGCCATGGTGGGGACGCGAAGCCGACTCGCGCTTGCCGATGACTTCCGACTCGGCATAGATGGTGTCGCCGGCAAACACCGGTGCCGTGAGCCGTACTTTGTCCCAGCCCAGGTTGGCCACCGTCTTCTGGCTGACGTCGGCGACGCTCATGCCGGTAACGATGGCGAGCGTCAGCGCCGAGTTGACCAGCGGCTTGCCGAAATCGGTAGCAGCGCCATACACCGCGTCGATATGCAGCGGATGCTGGTTCATCGTGAGGAGCGAGAACCAGGTGTTGTCGGCCTCGCTGAGCGTGCGCCCCGGCCGGTGCTCATAGACATGGCCGAGCTCGAAGTCCTCGTAGTAGCGGCCCGCCGATTCGCGGAAACGCCTCGGCCCTACTTCCTTTGCGCGGCTGACCATAAGAGAATCCCGTCGACTAATGAAGCTCGATAAGCAGCTGAAGCTCGATAAGCAGTTTGGCGACATTGTAGGCGCCGCCAATGTCCTGACCGATCCGAACGATACCCGAGCGTACTTTACAGATTGGCGGCGCCAATACTCGGGGATCGCGGAAGCCGTGGTGCGCCCGGCGAGCACCGCGGAGGTGGCGCGCGTGGTCGCGCTCGCCGCCGAGCACGGGGTGGCGATTGTGCCTCAGGGCGGCAACACCGGCCTCTCGGGCGGCTCGGTGCCGACCGGCAAGCGCCGCGAGATCGTGCTTGCCCTCGGGCGCATGAACCGCGTGCGCGAGCTTGACCGGCTGAACGACACCATTACCGTCGAGGCGGGTTGCGTGCTCGCCAACGTGCAGCGCGCGGCCGACGAAGTCGGGCGATTGTTTCCGCTTTCGCTCGCCGCCGAGGGCAGCTGCCAGATCGGCGGCAATCTTTCGACCAATGCCGGCGGCATCAACGTGCTGCGCTATGGCACGGCGCGCGAGCAGGTGCTCGGCCTCGAGGTGGTGCTGCCCGACGGCCGCGTCTGGAACGGGCTGCGCGGCCTGCGCAAGGACAACACCGGCTACGACCTGAAGCAGGTTTTCATCGGCGCCGAAGGCACGCTCGGCATCATCACGGCGGCTGTGCTGCGGCTCCATCCGAAGCCGAGCGCCAGCGTCACGGCCTGGATCGCGCTCGAGCGGCCGGGCGCCGCAGTCGAGCTGCTGGCGCTGCTGCACGAACGACTCGGCGATCGCTTGAACGCCTACGAGCTGCTTTCGCGCAGCTGCGTCGAGGCGGTGCTCGAGTTCGCGCCGGGGACGCAGGACCCGCTCGCCGCGGCCCATCCCTGGTACGTGCTGTTCGAAGCGGCCGAAAGCGGCGAGGAAGCCGCGCTGCGCGAGCGCATCGAGAAGCTGCTGGTCGACTGCGCCGAGCGCGGCGCGATCATCGATGCGGCGCTCGCGCAAAGCGGCGAGCAGGCGCGCGCGCTGTGGCGCATCCGCGAGACGGTGCCCGAGGCGCAGTTCACCAACGTGAAGCACGACATCGCGGTGCCGGTATCCAGGACCGCCGATTTCATCGAGCGCGCCGGCCCGAAGCTCGCGGCGCGTTTCCCGCAGGTGCGCGTCTATGCCTTCGGCCATGTCGGCGACGGCAACATCCACTACAACGTCGGACCGGAGTCGCTGGTGGCCGAGCGCGAGGCGGTCAACCGCATCGTCTACGACACGGTGGCCGAGCTCGGCGGCTCGATCTCGGCCGAGCACGGCCTGGGGCAGCTCAAGCGCGATGAGATCCGCCGGCACAAGCCGGCGATCGAGTTCGAGCTGATGCGCGCCCTGAAGAACGCGCTCGATCCCGAGGGGCTGATGAACCCCGGCAAGCTGCTCTAGCGGCTGCGCATCAGGACCACGCCGTCATCACCGACGATGCGGTCGCCTTGCACGCGGCCGTGGAAGCGGCCTTGCGGTGACTGCCACGAGATTTCGCTACCGGAAAGCAAAGCCTGGGTCGCACCTTCGACCTCGATCTCCTGGAAGCTCTGCTCGATGCGCAGCCGCCGGCCGCCGCCCGTCCAGGTACCGCGCACCTCGGCCGGCACGATCCAGAGGTAGAGCGTGCTCTCGTCGCCCTGGCCGGGATGCCGGCCGGCGACGCGCATGCTGTCGCTGCGGTCCGGGCGCCAGCCGGTCATGCGGAACGAATGCGAAACGATGCGCGTGCCGGGCTTGAGCTCGCTCACGAAGCGCGGCTGCAGCTGGCTCATCAGGCTGGGCAGGAGATACACCATGACGACGCTGGCCTGCGAAAAGTCGGCGGTCAGCACATCGCCCTGGACGATGCTCACGCGATCCGCGACGCCTGCAGCAGCCGCGTTTTTCCGGGAGCTGTCGACCAGCGCGGCGTCCAGCTCGATGCCAAGACCGCGCGCGCCAAAGTTGCGCGCCGCGGTGATCACGATGCGGCCGTCGCCCGAGCCCAGATCGGCGACCAGATCCCCGGCGCGGGTGCCGGCCAGCTCGAGCATGCGCACCACCACTTCGTCGGGCGTGGTGATGAAGGGCACGCGCCACTCGGTGTCCTGGGCGCGCGCAGCGAGTGCGGCAAAGGCCAGCAGCAGGGCGGAGAGATGCCGCAAGGGGAGAAACTCTAGCGCCAAAAAAAAAGCCCGGCCAGAGCCGGGCGCGATGCTTTGGCTGAGCTTACTTCTTGGCTTCGTCGGCTTTCGCCTTGCCCTTGCCTTTGCCCTTGCCCTTACCCTTTTTCTCGCCTTTGGCTTTTTTCTCGCCTTTGGCGGGCTTGGCATCGGCCTTGGGTGCCGGGGTGGTGCTGTCTTTCTTGGCCTCGGTGCCGGCCGGCGCCTTGGGCGCGGTGTCGGACTTCGGCGCCTGCGCGAACGCGGTGAACGCGAACGCAGAGGCAATCAACGCAACGAGCAGCTTTTTCATACGGGGTCTTCTCCTGGTTCGAATGAACGATCCAATACGGATCTGCCTCCTACAACGCCCGAGCTGTCGGCGCGTTGACATGGCCCGGGAAGGCATAATCGGGCCACATGATGCTGCGGGACTTCATGGCCACGCTGCCGGCGGGCGAGCTCTGGGTATTCGGCTACGGCTCGCTAATGTGGTCGCCCTGCTTCTCCTATAGGGAAAAGCGCCTGGCGCGCGTGCACGGCTACCACCGCGCCCTCTGCATCCTCTCGACGCGCTACCGCGGCACCCACCGCAAACCCGGGCTGGTAATGGGGCTATGCCGAGGCGGCTCCTGCTGGGGGATGGCGTTTCGCGTCGAGCGTGCCGACGTGCGCGGCTGCCTGCTGCGGCTGTGGAATCGCGAGATGCCGCGCCGCGTCTACCAGCCGCGCCTGGTCCCGGTCCGGCTGCGCAGCGGCCGGCGGCTGCGCGCGCTCGCCTTCGTCGCCGACCCGCAACACCCCTCCTACGTGCGCGAGCTCGACCTGCACGGTCGGGCGCGCCTGGTGGCGCAGGGCATCGGCCAGCGCGGTCCCTGCGTCGACTATATCCGCAATACGCTCGATCACATGCACGAGGTCGGCGTGCGCGATCCGCACCTCGAGCGGGTGCTCGACGCCGCGCTCAGCCTGCAGAATTCAGGGCGCGTGTCATGCGCTGCAGCGCCTGCCGGAGGCGCGCGCGCTGCGTCCCGAAGTTCAGTCTGACGAAGCCCGGCGCACCGAACTGCTCACCCGGCGACAGCGCCACACCGTGGCGCAGGAAAACATCATGGGCATCGCGTACCCCGCGCGCGTCGATCCACGCCAGATAGGTCGCCTGGACGCTAGCCATGTGAAGCGGCGCCATGGCTCGCTTGAGCTCGGCCGCCACGAGGTCGCGGTTGCCCCGCAGATAGTCGAGCTGCGCGGCGAGCCAGGCATCGCCGCCGCGCAACGCCGCGAGAGTGGCGGTATAGCCGAAGACTGATGGCGAAGGCAGCACGTGCGCGCGCACGTCGGCCGACATCGCTTCGCGCAGCCCGGGATCCTCGATCACCGCCCAGGCGCAGCCGGCGGCCGGAAAATTGAACGTCTTGTTGGCCGACATCAGTGTCACGGTACGGCGCGAAATCTCCGGCGCGAGGCTCGCGATGGGCACGTGGCGCTCGCCGGCATCGAGCACCAGGTCGCAATGGATCTCGTCGGACACGATGGTGCAGTCCTGCGCCAGCTCGGCGAGGCGCAGCAGCTCCTCGCGGCGGAACACGGTGCCGCCCGGGTTCTGCGGGTTGCAGAGGTAGAACACCCGGGTCTGCAGCGTGCGCGCGGCGCGCAGCCGGTCGAGATCGAAAATCCAGCGCCCATGCTCGAGGGTGAGCGGCACATCGGTGTGCGGGCGCGGCGCGAGCTCGAGCGCGCGCTTGAAGTGCTGGTAGATCGGCGTCGGCACGAGCGCATGCTCGCCAGGGGCGAGCAGGTGTCGCGCGCTCGCGTGCAAGCCGGGCACTACGCCCGGCAGAAAAATGATCCAGGACGGCTGCACCGTCCAGCCATGGCGGCGCGCCAGGCGCTCGACAATGGCGCTGCGCAGCTCTTCGGGCGGTGCGGTATAGCCGAGCACGCCGTGGCGCACGCGCTCGGCGAGCGCTTCGAGCACCGCCGGTGGCGAGCGGAAGTCGGTGTCGGCGACCCACAGCGGGATGACGTCGCGCCCGGCGTAACGGTCCCAGCGCAGGCTCCAGCTGCCCGCGCGCTCCACCGGCGTATCGAAATCTACTTCGTGGGCGTCGACTGCTCTTCCTCTTCCTGCGGCGGCGCCTTGTAGGGATCCTCTTCCAGCCGGTTGGCGCTGTCGTCGACATCCTCGGTCTGGACGGCGCGCGCCTCGTGCTGCAGGTGCTCGGGGAACCAGGTGGCGATGGCCGGAACAAACATCACGATGGCGATTGCGATGCATTGCAGGCCCATGAACTGGAACATGCCCTTGTAGATTGTGCCAAGCGACCATTCCTTCACGACCTGCTTGAGGTAATACGCCGACATCGCCACCGGCGGCGACAGGTAAGCGGTCTGCAGAGTCACGGCGACCAGCGCCCCGAACCAGACCATGAACATGTCGGGCGAGATGCCGAGGGTCTGCGAGACGGAGGGACGCAGCGCGTCGACCACCGGATAGAAAATCGGCAGGAACACGAGAATGATTGCCGGCCACTCGAAGGGCCATCCCAGCAGGAAGATCAGGATGACGACGAAGCCGAGCATCAGCAGCGGCGGCACCGGCATCGAGACCATCGCATTGGTGATCCAGTTCGCGGTTCCCATGCGCGCGAACACGGCACCGAAGATGTTCGAGGTGACCGCGAGCAGCAGCACCATGCTCGAGGTGGTCATGGCGCTGATGCAGGCCCGCCTGAGGCCGGCGTAGGTGAAGCGGCCGTAGCAGACCGAGAGGATGAAAGCGCCGAGCGCGCCGATGCCCGCCGCCTCGGTCGGGGTCGCAAGGCCCGCGAGGATCGAGCCCAGCGTGGCGCCGATCAGCAGGAACAGGGGCAGCACGCCGACCAGCACCTCGCGCAGGATCGCGACCACGCTGGTGACGCGCTCCTCGCGCGGCACCGGCGGCCCGAGGTTGGGATTGATGAAGCTGCGCACGACGAGGTAGGCGAGGTAGATGCCCGCCAGCAGGAAGCCGGGGCCGAAGGCCGCGGCGTAGAGATCGGCCACCGAGACGCCAAGCACCGGTCCCATCACGATCAGCATCACCGACGGCGGGATCAGGATGCCGAGCGTGCCGCCCGCGGTGATCGCCCCGGCAGAGAGCTCCGCGTCGTAGCGCGTCTTGATCATGATCGGCCCGGCCATGATGCCGAGCACGGTGACCGCCGCGCCCACGATGCCGGTCGCCATGGCGAAAATCGTCGAGGTGACGATGACCACGATGTAGAGCGAGCCGCGCACCGGCGCCAGCATCATGCGCAGCGCGGAAAACAATCGCTCCATCAGGCCGGCCTGCTCGGTGAGGAAGCCCATGAAGATGAACAGGGGCACCGCGGCGAGCACCTCCTCCTTCATGAGGCCGATGGTCTGGAAGTAGGCGAGGTCGAACACTACCTTGCCCAGGGCGAAATAGCCGAAGGTCAGCGCGAGGAACAGCAGCGTGAAGGAGATCTGGATGCCGATGAAGATCGCAAACAGCATCACGATCAGCATCACCAGCCCGAGCAGGATCTCGCCGGTCATATCTCGATCTTCTCCTTGTGCTCGAGCACGATCCCGGTGCGGGCGGCGTGGAAGCTCTTGATCAGCTCGGAGACGCCCTGCAGCAGCAGCAGCACGCAGGTGAGCGGCACCACGGCCTTGAACGGCCACAGGATCGGCCGCCACGGCGTCTGCTCGGACATCTCGCCGATGGTGAACGAGTACCAGGCCTCGTTGCCGCTGGCCACCCCGAGCATGATGATCGACGGAAAAAAGAACACGATGTAGGAGATCGAATCCACCATGCCGCGCGTGCGGTCCGACCACTTCTCGTAGTAGAAGTCGGTGCGGATGTGCGCCCCTTTGTGCAGGGCATAGGCGCACCCCAGCATGAAGATCGTGCCGTACAGCATGTAGGTCACGTCGAACGACCAGATGGTCGGCGCGTTGAAGAGATAGCGCGCGATCACCTCGTAGGCGACCGCGAGCACCAGCGGCACGTTGAGCCAGGCGATCCACACCCCGGTGGTGTCGGTGAACTTGTCGATCACCCTCACCGTTCTGACTAGGCCGGACACCGGTTCTGACATCGCCCTCGCCTCTCCTAAAATCAAACGGGGGCGGATCAGCGCCCCCGTTCGGGACTGCTGCGCTATTTCTTCTTCACCTCGGCGGACGCCTTGGCCGGCGCGGCCTTGCCGCCTTCGGGCCAGTAGTAATTGGCGGCGAAGGAATACGGCGGGAAGTAGAAGCGCTTCGCCGGCACCACCACCGCGGCATAGGCGCGCTGCGAATCGTGCACCTTCTTGAAGAACGGGCTCTTCTTGCCTTCTTCCTCGGCAATGATGTCCCAGGTCTTCAGGAACTCCGTCAGGATGTCCGGCGGCGTGCGCAGGATGCGCACCCCGTGCTTCTGCTGCAGCTCGACCAGGGCCTCGGCGTTCTGCTTCTGCCACTTCGCCCACCAGACGAGGAAGGTCTCGTTGGCGGCGGACTGGATCATCTCCTTGTGCTGCTGCGAAAGCGCCTTCCAGATGTCCATGTTGAACACGATCTCGCCGATGGTGACGTTCTCGTGCATGCCCGGCGTGTAGTGGTATTTCCAGACGTTGTGGAAGCCCAGGCGCAGGTCCTCGACGCCGCCGACCCACTCGGCGCAATCGATCACGCCGCGCTGCGCCGACGGGATGATCTCGCCGCCGGGCATGTTGACCGTGGTCATGCCCATCCTCTGCCAGACTTCGGCGGCCATGCCGGTCTGACGGCATTTCATGCCCTTGAAGTCGGCGAGGCTCTTGATCGGCCGCTTGAACCAGCCGAAGGCCTGCGGGCCCGAAGGCAGGATCGGCAGCCAGTGGATGTTGAGCTTCAGCTCTTTCTGGAAGAACTCGTTGCAGAACTCGTTGCCGCCGCCGTGGTGCATCCAGCCCACCGCGTCGATCATGTCCATGCCGAAGGTGCCGCCGGGACCGCCGGTGCACAGGATCGCCGCCTTGTTCTTGCCCACCCAGTAGCCCGACCAGGAGTGCGCGCCGTCGATCACCTTCTTGTGCGTGGCGTCGAGCACCTCGAACGCCGGCACCACCTGCCCCGCCGGCATCGCGTCGATCTTCAGCGTGCCGGCGGAGATCTTGCCGACGCGCTCGACGAAGTAGGTGAAGTTCTCGTAGAGCGTCAGGCTCGCCGGCCAGGTCGCCTGCATCTTGAGATTCACGGTCTGCTGCGACTGCGCCGTGCCGCACGCTGCGGCCAGAACGGCCGCCGCGACAAGCGGTTTGCAGAATTGCCCTTTGCAGAATTTCCCCATGGCTACCCTCCTCCTCTAAGGTGGTTTCGCTAGGCGAAAGGCAGACTACACGGTGGCCGATTCCTAGTCCAGCCGAGCGACGACCCCTTTTAGTGCGGCTTCCGGGGCGGGATAGCGCTCGAGCACCAGCGGATCGTGACCGGGAATGATGTGCGCCGGCGACTCGGCGAGCGCACCCATGCGGCCGTAGCCGTCGAGCATGTCGGCCACTGACCAGACGATGGGGAAGGGGCGCGCTTCTGCCATGTTGGCGTAGAAGTGGCTCGCATCGGAGGCGAGCAGCAGAGCGCCGCGGCGCGTCGCGATGCGCATCACCTGCAAGCCCATGGTGTGGCCGCCGATGAGATGCAGCGAGATGCCGGGCGCGAGCTCGCTATCGCCGTCGTGAAAGCGCACGCGCCCCTGGTACACGCGGCGCACCACGCCGACGACGTCCTCGGCTTCGAATGCGCCGCGAAAGCATTCGCTGCACATGTAGCGGCCGGTGGCATAGCGCATTTCGAGCTCCTGCAGATGCAGCGTCGCGGCCGGGAACCGCTCGAAATTGCCGACGTGATCGTAGTGCAGGTGCGTGATCACGACGTCCTTGACCCGCTTCGCGTCCACGCCGAGGAGCTGCAAGCTTTCGGCCGGGCAGCGCAGGTGCTCGCGGCCGCGCTTGGCCGCCATCGCGGCGGAGAAGCCGGTGTCGACGACGATCTCGCGCCCTTCGCCGCGCACCAGCCAGACGAAGTAGTCGAGCGGCATCGGGCCGTCGTGCGGATCACCGCCGATGAAGTTCTCCGAGGCGCGCCGCGCGTGGTGCGCGTATTTCAGCGCATAGACCTCGTACTGCGGCTCAGGCAAGACGCACCCGCGCGAACTTGCGCTTGCCGACCTGCACCGTCAGCGTCCTGCCCGCGGCGAGGCGCAGGTTGCGATCGGTGACGCGCTCGCCATCGATGCGCACGCCGCCCTGCTCGATGGCACGCGTCGCCTCGGAGGTGCTGGCGGTCAGCTGCGCAGCCTTGAGCAGCTGCGCGATCGGCAGCCCCTCGGCGGGCGCCTGCAGCGTCACTTCGGGCATGTCCTCGGGCAACACGCCATGGCGAAAGCGCTGCTCGAACTCCTCCTGCGCGGCGTCGGCTGCCGGGCGACCCTGAAAGCGCGCGACGATCTCCTTGGCGAACGCGACCTTGATCTCGCGCGGGTTGCGGCCGTCGCGCACTTCGGCTTTCCAGCGCTCTATCGTGGCGCCGGGCTGGAACGACAGGAGCTCGATGTAGCGCCACATCAGCTGGTCGGAAATCGACATCAGCTTGCCGAACATTTCCCGCGGCGGCTCGGCGATCCCGATGTAGTTGCCGAGCGACTTCGACATCTTGTCGCGTCCGTCGAGCCCTTCGAGCAGCGGCATGGTGAGCACGCACTGCGGCTCCTGGCCGTAATCCTTCTGCAGCTCGCGTCCCACCAGCAGGTTGAACTTCTGGTCGGTGCCGCCGAGCTCGACGTCGGCCTTCATCGCCACCGAGTCATAGCCCTGCATCAGCGGATAGAGCAGCTCGTGCACCGCGATGGGCTGGTTATTGCGGAAGCGCTTGCTGAAGTCGTCGCGCTCGAGCAGGCGCGCTACCGTGTAGCGCGAAGCCAGCCGGATCATGCCCTCGGCGCCAAGCTTGTCGGACCACTTGGAGTTGAACAGCACCTGCGTGCGCTCGGGGTCCAGAATTTTGAACACCTGCTCCTTATACGTCTGCGCGTTGGCCAGGATCTCCTCGCGCGAAAGCGGCGGGCGCGTCTGGTTCTTGCCGCTCGGATCGCCGATCATCCCGGTGAAATCGCCGATCAGGAACTGCACCTGGTGGCCGAGCTGCTGGAAGTCGCGCAGCTTGTTGATCACCACGGTATGCCCGAGGTGCAGGTCCGGCGCGGTCGGGTCGAGCCCGAGCTTCACGCGCAGCTTGCGCCCGGTGGCGAGCTTCTTCGCGAGCTCCTCCTCGACGATCAGCTCATCTGAGCCCCGACGGATGGTCTGGATGGCCTGCCCAATGGCGGACATGTTTGGTTTGCGGCGCGATGCGCCTTTGTTAGACTGCGCAGGCTTATGAATAAAAAGGGATTCTAGCCCATCCATGGTGCTCTCCGGGACGCTCAGGCGGTCCGCAGCGATCGCGATCCTCGCCGTCTCGGGCGTGGTGGCTTCATTCGCCACGATCGCGCCGCGTAACGAGCCCGCACTGCCGCCGCAAACCACGCTGCTGGTGGAAGCGCTGGCGCTCAACGTGCGCGAGGTCCCGGCGCCGTCGCAGTACATCCAGGAAGAGCAATTCGAGCGCGGCGACACGCTCGCCAGTTTCCTCGGTCGCCTTGGGCTGGAGGACAGCGCCATCACCCGTTTGACGCGCGCACCCGCATTGCGGGCGCTGCGCCCCGGCTCGTATGTGCGGGCGGACACGCTCGCCGACGGCACGCCAAAATCGATCAGCTTCCTCACCGGACGCGACACGCTGGTGAGGATCGTGCCGCAGGGCGAAGGCTTCCGCGCGCTCGAGGAGCAGGCGGCGCTCGACACGCGCGTGATGATGAAGGCGAGCGTGATCCGCAGCTCGCTGTTCGCCGCCACCGATGCCGTCGGCATTCCGGATAGCGTCGCCATGCAGCTGGCCGATGTGTTCGGCGGCGACGTCGACTTCCACCGCGACCTGCGCAAGGGCGATCGCTTCACGGTGATCTACGAGCTGCATCATCTCGCCGGCCGCCCGGTGCGCGCCGGGCGCCTGCTGGCCGCCGAGTTCGTCAACCAGGGCAAGACGCTGCGCGCGATCTATTCCGGCTCGGGCTACTACGCGCCCGATGGCAAGAACCTGCGCAAGGCGTTCCTGCGCTCGCCGCTCGAGTTCTCGCGTATCAGCTCGGGCTTCGGCATGCGGCGCCATCCGATTCAGCAGAGCTGGCGCGCGCACCAGGGCACCGACTATGCCGCGCCTACGGGAACACGTGTGCGTGCCACCGGCGACGCGGTGGTCGAATTCGCCGGCGTCAAGGGCGGCTACGGCAACGTGGTGATCCTTCGCCACAACGGACAGTACGCGACCGTGTATGCGCATCTCAGCAGGATCGCCGTGCGACGCGGCGCGCGCGTGGCGCAGAGCGACATCATCGGCTACGTGGGGCAGACCGGATGGGCCACCGGCCCGCACCTGCACTATGAATTCCGTATCGCGGGCCAGCCGCGCAACCCGCTTTCGATCGCGCTGCCGGCTGCGCTACCACTGCCGCAGCAACAACTCGCCGCGTTCCGAGCGCAAGCGGAGCCGCTGGTGGTGCGGCTGGATCTGCTCGCCAACGCGAATCTCGCGCTACTCGACTAGAAAAACTAAGGGGCCCGGACGGGCCCCTTTTCAATCGATGCTGGAGCTGGTGTTCAGGTCGAGAACGACGACCCGCAACCGCAGGTGCTCTGTGCATTGGGGTTCTTGATCACGAACTGCGCGCCCTCCAGGCCTTCCTGGTAGTCGATCTCGGCGCCGACCAGGTACTGGTAGCTCATCGGGTCGATGAGCAGCTCGACACCGTTCTTTTCCATGACGGCATCGTCCTCGTTCTTCACCTCGTCGAAAGTGAAGCCGTACTGGAAGCCGGAGCAGCCGCCGCCGGTGACGAACACGCGAAGCTTGAGCTCCGGGTTGCCCTCTTCCTCGATCAGTTGCTTCACCTTGTTGGCTGCGCTGTCGCTGAAGACCAGCGGGGAGGGCATTTCGGCCACGTTCACTTCGGTACGTGCGTTCATTCCTGCTCCTTTAGCTACCCGACGCGAGCTTCAGCTCGACGCCTTTCATCTCGGCGGCATGATGCACCAAGCGGCCTTCAACCACGGCGCCCTGGTGGATTTCGATCGTCTTGTAATACACATCCCCTTTGACCCTCGAGCCTGCCTGGAGTTCGAGCGTCTCGGTAGCATGAACCGGGCCATTGATGGTGCCGTTGACCACGATGTGCGCCGCCTGCACTTCGCCGTCGATGCGCGCATCCGAGGACACCACCAGGGTGCCGGGCTGATCGGCGAGCGCGCCGACATTGCCGCGCACCATGCCATCCACGCGCAGTCCGCCGCTGAAAATCACATTGCCCTCGATGCGCGTCGTCGCGCCTATCAGGCTGTCGATTCGGTTCTGCGGCTTGCTCGTCTTGTTGAACATGCCTGTCTCCCTATCGCCTAAAGGGTCACGGTGTGCGTCGCACGCGGCTGGTTGGAGCCGGTCTCGTAGACGCGCACCTGGACATTCTCGACCTTCGCCTTGGGGTTGACCCTGAAAGTGCCTTCCACGCGGCGGAAGTACTTGAATGCCAACCGGAACTCCGACGCCCCTGCGTCTCCAGGCTCCGGGAAGCTCATCATAGCATTCTGGCCGCGGTCCGTCAGATTGACCACCAGCTCGAGCCGGCCATTGAACTCGCGCTCGCGCCGCGCGCGCGGGGTGACGAGCAGCAGGTGGTAGCGGTATTCGCCGGGCAGCACGTCGGGCTCGACCTTGAAGCGGTAGATCGAAAGCGTGTTGCCGCTGCGCGCTTCCGACGAGAGCATGCTTTCGAAGGTCGCGAGTTCCTCTCTCGCGCGCGCGTTCTCCTGCTCCAGCGTACGGATCTGCTGCGCGAGCTTTTGCTGCGCCGTGCGCTCGATGGACAGGCGGCTCTCCGCCGCGTTGGCGATGGCGCGCAGCCGCTCGAGCTCGGATTGCGCCGCGGCCAGGTCGTGCTTGGCGACGGCCAGCTCGCCCTGCACCTCGCTCTGGTCGAAGCCGGCGAAGCGCCGGCCGGCATCGTAGATCCACGTCGCGGCGGCGGCCGAGACGGCGAGCAGCGCGGCGAGGCCGAGCCAGCGCCAGTACCACGGCATGTGCGAATGCACCGCGACGTGCGGCGCCGCGATGCCGAAGCGCTGCCGGACCTTCAGCCATCTTCCGGAGATGTCGCGCATTACGGGACTACGGGCGGATGGCCGAGCGCGCGCCCTTCGGGGAGGCCGAACATGAGATTCATGTTCTGCACCGCCTGCCCCGCGGCGCCCTTGACGAGGTTGTCGATTACGGCAAGCACGACGAGCGTCTGCGATTTCTGCGAGCTCTCGGGCGGCCGGTGCAGCGCGATGCGACAGACATTCGCGGCACGCACCGAGCGTGTATCCGGATGGCTGCCGGCGGGCATCACGTCGACGAAGGGCTCGCGCTCGTAGCGCTTTTCATACAGCGCCTGGAAATCCACTTCGCGCGTGACGCGCGCATAGAGCGTGGCATGAATGCCGCGGATCATCGGCGTCAGGTGCGGCACGAACACCAGGCCGACCTCGCGCTTTGCCGCCTGCGCGAGCCCCTGGCGGATTTCGGGCCAGTGCCGATGGCCGGGCACGTTGTACGCGGCAAAATTGTCTGCCGCTTCGGCGAAGCTGAGCGCGAGCTCGGCCTTGCGGCCGGCACCGCTGACGCCGGACTTGGCGTCGGCGATCAGGTGCTCGCTGTCGACCGCGCCGCTCTCGACGAGCGGCAGGAAGCCGAGCTGGATCGCGGTCGGATAGCAGCCCGGGTTCGCCACCAGGCGCGCGCCGCGGACCGCTTCGCGGTTGACTTCGCACAGCCCGTAAACCGCCTCGCGCACCAGCTCCGGCGCGCCGTGCTTCATCTTGTACCAGCGCTCCCATTCCGCGACGTCGCGGATGCGGAAGTCGGCCGAGAGATCGACGATGCGCGCGCCCGCGTCGAGCACCGCGCGCGCCTCGTTCATGGCCACGCCGTTCGGCGTGGCGAAGAACACGACATCGCAGCCGCGCAAGCCCTTCGCATCCGGGGTGGTAAATGCAAGGTCGACATGACCGCGCAGGCCCGGAAACATCGCCGCCACCGCCGTGCCGGCTTCCTTGCGCGAGGTGATCGCCTGCAGCCGCACGTCGGGGTGCTGGACCAGCAGCCGCAGGAGCTCGACGCCCGTGTAGCCCGTGCCACCAACAATGCCCGCCTTGATCACCATCTGCGCACCCCAAAAACAAAAAAGCCGCCCGGAGGCGGCTTTTGATTTTCCGCGGTACTTCCCGCGGCTACTCCGATCAACGCTTCGAGTACTGCTTGCGCCGCCTCGCTTTGTGCAGTCCCACTTTCTTTCGCTCGACCTCTCGCGCGTCGCGCGTCACCAGACCCGCGGCGCTGAGCGTAGGTTTCAGTGCTGCATCATACTCGATCAACGCGCGCGTTATGCCATGGCGCACGGCGCCGGCCTGGCCGCTCTCGCCGCCGCCGTAGACGTTCACCAGGATGTCAAAACCGGACAGGTTCTTGGTCAGCTCGAGCGGCTGGCGCACCACCATGCGGCCGGTCTCGCGGCCGAAGAACGTATCCACCGGCTTGCCGTTCACCACGAACGCGCCCTTGCCGGGCTTCAGGAATACGCGGGCCACGGCGCTCTTGCGCCGCCCGGTGCCGTAGTAATAATCGCCGACCATCAGATCTCCAGATTCTTGGGCTGTTGTGCCGAATGCGGATGCTGGCCGCCGGCGTAAACCTTGAGCTTGCGCAGCATCGCGTAGCCGAGCGGGCCTTTGGGCAGCATGCCTTTCACCGCCTTCTCCAGCACGCGCTCGGGATGCGCAGCCTGTAGCTTGGCGAAGCTGGTTTCGCGCAGTCCGCCGGGATACCCGCTATGCCGGTAATACGTCTTGCGCTCGGCCTTGCGGCCGGTGACCCGCAGCTTGGCCGCGTTCACCACTACGATGTAGTCGCCGGTATCGATGTGCGGCGTGTACTCAGGCTTGTGCTTGCCGCGCAGGCGCGAAGCGATCTGGACGGCGAGGCGCCCGAGCACTTTGTTCTGGGCGTCGACGACGAACCAAGCCTGCTCGACTTCGCCCACCTTGGCGGTATAGGTTTTCATAAGCAGAATTACGGAAAGCCGCGGATTCTACACAAAAATCTCGCTATTGCGAAGCACCAACCCTGAAAACAAAGGATGCCATGGACTGCACCGTACGCTGGAGCGGCGAGGGAATGACGTTTCTCGCCGAAACCGGAAGCAACCACGTCGTCGCCATGGACGGCGCCCCCGACGGCGGCGGCCGCAACCTGGCGCCGCGACCGATGGAAATGGTCCTCGTTGGCACCGGCGGTTGCACTGCCTATGACGTAGTCGTGATCCTGAAAAAGAACGGCCAGGACGTGCGCGGCTGCGAAGTGCAGGTCACTTCCGAACGGGCGCCGACCGATCCGAAGGTGTTCACCAAGATCCACATGCATTTCGTGGTGCGCGGCCGCGGCTTGAAGCGCAACCTGGTGGAGCAGGCGATCCGCCTGTCGCACGAGAAGTACTGCTCGGCTTCGATCATGCTCGGCAAGACCGCCGAGATCACCAAGGACTTCGCGCTGGTCGAGGACTAGCTCGCGGGGATGCGGATCCACTGCGAGAACAGCCACTTCTCGCCGTGGGTCGGTGCCGTGCCGATGTGGAGCGTGCGGCCGTCGGGCGCGCCGTCCTGCGCCAGATTCCAGAAGATGAGCGCGTCGCCCTTGCGGCCCTTGAAGCTGCGGCCGAGCATCGGAAAGGCGGTGTCGCCGCCCGAATAGTCGTCGTTGAGGTAGATCAGCACCGTCAGCGCGCGCTGACCGCGCATGGCCACATCCCGCGCATGACCCGGGTTGTTCACATCGAGATAGTCGCAATGTGCGGCGAATTCCTGCCCGACCTGGTAGTGCAGCACCTGGCTGGTCTCGAGACCTTCTATCGAGACGTTCGCCAGCGTTGAAATGCGCGCGCGTACGAA
Source organism: Burkholderiales bacterium (assembly GCA_036394655.1). Taxonomy (GTDB): domain Bacteria; phylum Pseudomonadota; class Gammaproteobacteria; order Burkholderiales; family SG8-39; genus SCGC-AG-212-J23. The sequence goes on along the minus strand of DASWER010000329.1, from coordinate 701 downwards.
CGCGACGACCATGTCGATCTGCTCCAGGCCGAGCGGCGCTGCGCTATTGGTGCGGCTACTATCGCCGCGCAGAGCGCCGCTTTCGCTGTCGTAGATCTCCGCCGCCTCCAAGTGCGGCCGGCCCAAGCGGATCAGCCACTCACAAATCGGCGGCGAAACATATTGCTTGACCGCGGCAATGCGCGGCTCTTCCGAGAAGATGCGGCCCTCCGGAACGCGCAGCCATCCCGCGATATCGACCGCGGCGCGCAGCCGATCCCAGCTTTCGGGCCGCTGCAGCTTGCCGGCGGCAATTTCGCCAACCAGCCGCCAATTGCCGACGAGTGCAGCAAGGTCGGTTTGCGCCTGGCGATGGCCGGCTTCTGCCGCGCGCTGCAAGTGTTGCAGCGATGCCCCGAGGTCCTGTGGCACACCGATCCCGGATGCCACGAGCAGCGCCATGAGATAAAGCGCTTCGCTGCTACCGTCGCTCGCGGCGGCTGTGATCCGCTCGATACCTTCCATAAGGTCGGCACCGCCCGCCGCCATGCGCCCGCGCAATTGCGATAAGTCGTCCACGCTCAGACGCGATAGGCAACCGTCGTCATGACTTTCGAGGCGAGCTGCATAGCGCGCCGCACCGGCTCCGGCAGCTGCGCGGCGCCGAGCTCGAGCGCGGTCGTGCCGTGCTTCGCTTCATCGGAGCGCATCGCTTCGACCAC
>DASWER010000328.1:0-2823 GCA_036394655.1 Burkholderiales bacterium | reverse complement strand
GACGCGCGACATGATGGCGAAGCCCAGGCCGGTGGCGACCAGACCCTTGATCGCCTCGGGGCTGCCGAGCTCCACCACCACGTTGAGCGAGTCCGGCGCCACGCCGGCCTTCGCGAGATAGCGATCGATGACCTCGCGCGTGCCCGAGCCCGGCTCGCGATTGATGTAAGCGTGCTGGCAAAGCACCAGCGGCAGCGCGAGCTGCTCCTTCGCGAGCGGATGCGAAGGCGCGCACACCACCTGCAGCTCGTCCTCGCAGCACAGCTCGCTATGCAGCGAGGCGAGGTGCGAGTCGCCCTCGATGAAGCCGAGGTCGAGCGTACGCTCGGCGACGCGCTCCTGCACCGCCTCGGAATTGCCGACGAACAGCGTCGGCAGCACCGCGGGAAAGTGCGCCTTGAACTTGCCGATCAGCTGCGGCAGCACGTATTCGCCGATCGTCATGCTCGCGCCGATGACCAGCGGGCCTGCCGCGTGGCCGCTCAGCTCCTTGAGCCGCGTGTCGAGCTCGGCGGACAGCGCGAGGATGCGCTCGGCGTATTCGCGCGCCAGCTCGCCCGCCGGCGTGAGCGCGATGCGTCCCTGCGCGCGGTCGAAGAGCCGCGTGTTCAGGTGCTCTTCAAGCTGCTTGATCTGGAAGGTGACCGCCGGCTGCGTCATGAACAGCGTCTCGGCCGCCTTGGTGAAAGACAGGTGCTTCGCTACCGCATGAAAAACCTGGAGACGCCGGTCCGCCATCCGGCGATATTACGAGAAAAAGGGGTCAGGACCCTTTTCCAGGACCCTTTTCCGCTTTGGTTGGACGCCCGCGCGGACGCAGCGCGGACCTCAAGCCGAGTGCATGCGCCATCGTCTCGACCCACGGCTTGTCGCCATAGGGACGGCTGCGCCGCGCACAGCCTCGCAACTCGTCGGTCTCGGCTCTTTCCGCTTGCTGGTTCACATACGCGAGCCACTCATGAGGCCGCTCGAGCGGCCACGGATGCAAACAAGGTGGCCCATGCTGGCGCCCCTGCTCTACGCGCCAAAGACTGCTCCATCGCCATTCTTCAGCTCGTCGCACCAGGTTGGCTCGAAATGCATTAGCTTCGACATAGCGAGCAACGGTGAGAAAGTGGGGGTCGTCTTGCACGACGAATGACTTGAAGCGTCCCTGATAGACGTGCCCGGTTCCTGCGCTGACCCGATAGGCATGCAGACGCTGCGCGTGCGTCAGCGTCACGAGCCGCATATAGTTAGACAGGTCGCCGTCGTTGCGTGGCCAGAGCAAGAGGTGCCAGTGATTCGGCATCAGGCACCAGGCGAGGATGCGCATCGGCACGCGACTCTGCACTTCCCCTAGCACACGCTCGAATGCCAGGTAGTCCTGCTGGCGATGGAATATCGTGCGCTTGCTGTTTGCGCGGTTGAGGACGTGATAGACGAGGCCGCCCGGCGCCGCCCGCAATGGCCTTGGCATCCCCCTTTAACGCTCGACTCGGCGCGCCGCCGACAGGAGAAAAGGGTCCTGACCCCTTTTCCCCGGCCGGCGAAGGTCAGTGAGAATACGCCGTGCAGGATCCCATTTTTACTAAATCGGAGCACGCATGGCACTCGTACCGATCGCGAAGCAAGGCCACTACCTTCACGTTTACGACTTCCGCATCCAGGGTGACAGCGCCGAATTCATCCGGCTCTTCAACGAATTCGATTATTCCGACGCCAACCCGATGCACAAGTCGCCGTACCAGGCGAAGGACGGCGTGCTTTGCCAGGACACGCAGGATCCCCTGCATTTCTGGCTGATCGGCGAGTGGAAGAGCGTCGAGGAGCACGCCCGCATCCGCAAGGTCATGGCCGAGATGAAGCCGAAGTTCGTGAGCATGGTGGTGAGCGGCCCGTTCATCCCGCTCTACGGCAAGGTGGTCTCGAGCACGCCGCAAGACGTTCTCGACCGCGCCGCGCGCGGCAACGTCTAGTCGGCGCTCGCGCCGGTGCGGCGCACGAGATCGGAGTATTTCGCCGTGTCGGTGCGGATGAGCTCGGCAAGCTGCTCTGGCGTTAACGGGAACGGCTCGAAGCCGAGGAGCTGCATCCTGGCGAGCATGTCGGGATCGGCCAGCACTTTGTTGACGTCGCCGTTGACCCGGCGCACGACTTCCGGCGGCGTGCCGCGCGGCGCGAGGAGCGCGAGCCAGGAATCGACTTCCAGCCCCGCCGGGCCGCCCGCCTCCTCCACCGTCGGCGTGTCGGGCGCGGACTTCGCGCGTTCCCGCGCCGCCACGGCGAGGTGCTTGATGCGCCCCGCCTTGGTGAAGGAGAGCGCGGTGCCGACCGAGGCGAAAGTCCACGCCAGGTCGTTTGCCGCGAGCGAGACGAAGAGCTGCGACTGGTCCTTGAAGTGCACGAAAGTCATCTTGGCTCCGATGAGCGACGCGAACAGCGCGCCGCCGAGGTGCCCGGGACTGCCGACGTACGGCGTGCCGAAGATCAGGCCCTCCGGGCTCGCCTTGGCCGCGGCGACGAGCGCCGGCACGCTCTGGTAGGGGCCGGTGCTCGAGACGGTGATGAAGAACGGCGTGTTGAAGAGCGCGGCCACCGGCACGAAGTCCTTCTCCGGGTCGTAGGGCAGTTTCTTGTAGAGCGCCGGGTTGATCGTGACGTGAGCGTTGCTGACCACCAGGAGCTCGTAGCCGTCGGGTGGAGCGCCTTTCACGGCCTCGATGGCGATGAAGCCGCTCGCGCCGGGCTTCGCCTCGACGATCGCCTGCCGGCCCCAGAGCGTCGAGAGCTTCTCGGCGAGCACCCGCATGAAGATGGTCGGCCCCGAGCCGCTCGAATACG
>DASWER010000327.1:0-36826 GCA_036394655.1 Burkholderiales bacterium | reverse complement strand
AGCCCGGCCGTGATACTCACGAAGCCCCCTGCTAGCGCTGACGCCGCACCGTGCCTACCCGCAATGAGCGCTGCGGCGAGCGCGAGCGCTGCAGTTGCAACCAGTTGCCATCGCAGGACGGTGAGGACCGGCTTCCCGAGGTGGCGAAGCATGACACTTGAAATCTTCGCACCCCGCAAAGGCGCCGAAGTATAGCGTAACTGCATCATTTCAAGCGCTTCAGCAGCTGCTCGAGATGATCGAGGCTCGAGTAGTGCAGCACGAGCTGGCCGCGCCCTTTGCGCGCCGCCCTGATCTGCACGGTGGTGCCGAGCCGCTCGGACAATTCTTCTTCCAGGCGCGCGAGGTCTCGATCGGTTTTTTTCCGACGCCGCGACGCCGGTGCGCGCAGCAGGCTCTGTACCAAGGCCTCGGTTTCGCGCACAGAAAGCCGCTTCGCCACGATGCGCGTGCCCGCCTCGATCTGGCGCGCGGCATCCAGCGCGAGCAGCGCGCGTGCATGGCCCATCTCGAGGGCGCCGCGCATCAGCAGCTCCTGCACCGGCTTGGCGAGCTTCAACAGGCGCAGCAGATTGCTGGTCGCGCTGCGCGAGCGGCCCACGGCGTCCGCGGCCTGCTCGTGCGTCATTTTGAATTCGTCGATCAGCCGCTGCACGGCGGCGGCCTCTTCCATCGCGTTGAGATCTTCACGCTGGATGTTTTCGATCAGCGCCATGACGAGCGCCGCGTCGTCGGGCACCTCGCGTACCACCACCGGTACCTGGGCGAGCCCGGCCATCTGCGCCGCCCGCCAGCGCCGCTCGCCGGCGATCAGCTCGTAGCCCTGCTCGACCGGGCGCACCACCAGCGGCTGCAGCAGGCCTTGGCTGCGGATCGATTGCGCCAGCTCGGCGAGCGCCTGCTCGTCCATTCGCGTACGGGGTTGGTAGCGCCCCGGGCGAATGCGCGCCGTTTCTACCGTGGCGAGCGCTTCGCGCGGCGGCTCATTGCCGCCGAGCAGCGCGTCGAGTCCGCGCCCTAGCCCTTTCGGCCTCATGTGCGCGCCATGATTTCGCCCGCGAGAGCGACGTAAGCCTGCGCGCCTTTCGAGGTCGCATCCCACAGCACCGCGGGCACGCCGTAGCTCGGCGCTTCGGCGAGGCGCACGTTGCGCGGCACCAGCGTGCGGTAGACCTTGTCGCCGAAATGCTCTTCGAGCTGCTGCGACACTTGTTGCGAGAGCGTGTTTCTCGGGTCGTACATCGTGCGCAGGAGTCCCGCGATCTCCAGTTGCGGATTGAGATGCGCGCGCACGCGCTTGATCGTGCCGACGAGGTCCGACAGGCCCTCAAGCGCGTAGTACTCGCATTGCATCGGGATCAGCACGCGTTGCGCCGCAGTGAGCGCATTGACCGTGAGGAGACTGAGCGAAGGCGGACAGTCGATCAGCACGTAGTCGTAGTCATCCAGTGCGCGCTCGAGCGCCGTCTTCAGGCGCGATTCCCTCGCCGGCAGCTCGACCAGCTCGATCTCCGCCCCGGCCAGTTCGCGGTTTGCCGGCACCAGATCGTAGGCGCCGCGTTCGCACCGGGTGCGCGCCGCAGCGAGCTCGGACAGGCCAAGGAGCACGTGGTAGACGGTGCGCGCTGCGTTACGCTTGTCCACGCCGCTGCCCATCGTCGCGTTGCCTTGTGGATCCAGGTCGACCAGCAGCACGCGGCGGCCGGACTGGGCAAGCGCGGCCGCCAGGTTCACGCTGGTGGTGGTCTTACCCACCCCTCCCTTCTGATTCACCACGGCAAGCACTTGCGCTCCGCTCACGGTTTGAGCTCGCAGAGCACGAGATGGCGCTCGGCATCGAGGAAAGGGATGCGCAAGGCAATCACCTTGCGGCATTGCACGCCGACCGGCAATGCCTGGATCTCCGCTTCAGGCCTTTTGCCTTTCATGGCGGCGAACACGCCGCTCGGGGCGAGAAGATGACGGCACGCCGCAATGAAGGCGCCAAGCTCGGCAAACGCGCGCGAGGTCACCAGCGCGAAGCGCTCGGCCGGCTGCCAGGCCTCGGCGCGTCCTTCGTGGACCTCGACGTTGGCGAGGCCGAGCTCGATCACGGCTTGTCGCAAGAACGCAGCTTTCTTTTGATTGGACTCGATCAGCGTCACGTGCCACTCGGGCCGCGCCAGCGCCACGGGAATTCCCGGGAGCCCGGCGCCCGATCCTGCATCCGCGAGCCGCGCACGCGCCGGTAGCGGTGGCAGATGCGGCAGCACGGCGAGCGAGTCGAGCAAATGATGACTCACCATGTCGAGCGGTTCACGAATTGCGGTCAGGTTGTAGCTGCGATTCCATTTGGCGAGCAGCGTGATGTACGCCAAGAGTTGCTCGCAGACGCTTTGCGATAACGCAAGCGCCAGTTGTTCTACACCGCGCTCGAGCGCGGAGCGCGGCGTCATGCCGTTTTCTTGGACGGCGCAAAGCCTCTTTTCAAATGCACCAGCAGAAGCGAGATCGCGGCGGGCGTCATCCCCGAAATGCGCGACGCCTGTCCGATCGTCTCCGGCTTGTGTTGGTTGAGCTTTTGTTGCGCCTCGGCCGAAAGACCATGCACCTGCCGATAATCCAGGTTCTGCGGCAGCGGCAGGGATTCGAACTCGCCCCGGCGAGCGATTTCCTCTTTCTGGCGCGCGATGTAGCCATCGTATTTGGCTTGGATTTCGACTTGCGCGGCCACTTCAATTGCCACCGGCGAATCGGGCAGCAGGCTCGCATACGTCAGCTCTGGTCTCTTCAAGAGGTCAAAAATGCTATGCTTTTCACGAAAGCCCGCGCTTACAAACGTTGACGCCAGGCGTTGCTTTTCTTGCTCAATCGCGTCGCGCTTGCGACTAAAGCTGTCCCAGCGTTGATCGTCAACCAGTCCCAGTCGGCGTCCGGTTTCCGTCAAACGCAGATCGGCATTGTCTTCACGCAGCTGCAGGCGATACTCGGCGCGGCTGGTGAACATCCGATAGGGCTCGGACACGCCCCTCGTCACGAGGTCGTCGACCAGAACCCCGAGGTAAGCCTCGTCCCGCCCGGGCGACCAAGGCGTCTCCCCTTTCGCCTGCAAGCCGGCATTCAAGCCCGCCAGCAAGCCCTGCGCTGCCGCCTCCTCATAGCCGGTCGTCCCGTTGATCTGACCGGCAAAGAACAAGCCTTTGAGCGATTTGGTCTCGAGCGAGGCGTGGAGATTGCGCGGATCGAAGTAGTCGTACTCGATCGCGTATCCCGGCCGTACCAGGTGCGCCTTTTCCAGCCCGCGGATCGAATGCACGAGCTCGAGCTGCACGTCGAAAGGCAGGCTGGTCGAAATGCCATTGGGATAAAGCTCGTGGGTCGACAGGCTCTCGGGCTCGAGGAAGATCTGATGGCTCGACTTTCCCGCGAAGCGATGGATCTTGTCCTCGATCGAGGGGCAATAGCGGGGTCCGATGCCCTGGATGACGCCGGTGAACATCGGCGAGCGATCGAGCGCCGCGCGGATGATTTCATGGGTACGGGGGTTAGTGTGCGTTATCCAGCACGGCAGCTGCTCGGGATGCATGCTGCGCTTGCCGAGGAACGAGAACACCGGCTCGGGCGAGTCGCCGGGCTGCAGTTCCATCACCGTCAGATCCACGCTGCGGCGGTCGATGCGCGGGGGAGTGCCGGTTTTCAGCCGGCCCACCGGCAGCTTCAATTCCCGCAGGCGGGCTGCGAGAGTGGCCGCCGCGGGCTCGCCAGCGCGGCCGGCGGCATGATTCGTCAGTCCTACGTGAATCAGGCCCGCGAGGAAGGTTCCGGTCGTGAGCACCACGGTCCGAGCGCGAAACTCCACGCCTAGCTGGGTCCGCACACCGACCACGCGCTCGCCCTCGACCAGCACATCGTCCACGGCCTGCTGAAAAAGCAAGAGGTTGGGCTGGCTCTCCAACCGCTGGCGGATCGCTTGACGGTAGAGCACCCGGTCAGCCTGCGCACGAGTGGCGCGTACGGCCGGCCCCTTGGAGGCGTTCAAGGTTCGAAACTGGATCCCGGCCTCGTCGGTGGCGAGCGCCATCGCTCCGCCCAAGGCATCGATCTCCTTGACGAGATGCCCCTTGCCAATGCCGCCAATGGACGGGTTGCACGACATCTGGCCCAGCGTCTCGATGCTGTGCGTCAGCAACAGACTGCGGCATCCGATGCGAGCGGCAGCCAGCGCGGCCTCCGTGCCAGCATGGCCACCGCCGACGACGATAACGTCGAATTCCTCGGGAAACTTCATGGGAGGCGGGATTTTACGCGAGCGCTGTTTTGGAGGACATGGGGTCGCGCAGGTTTCACGTGGAACATCATTAGTGCTGCAGCGCAGCAATCGCTCATGTTGACGAGCTATCGGCGCGTACTCACGAAAGATCTGCGCTACCTTTTTGGAGCCTCGATCGTCGGGCGTCTGCCCATCGGCATGAGCGGCCTGGCGATTCTTTTGCTCGTGCAGGGCACGAGCGGCTCATTCGCGACCGGCGGCGCGGCGACCGGCTGCTACGTAGCCGGGCTGGCCTGCGTGGCACCAGCAATCGGTCGCGTCATCGACCGGCACGGCCCGCGCACCATGCTGCTTGCCTGCGCAGTGCTATTTCCCAGCGCGCTTTGCGGCCTGCTCGCGGCTGTCGCTGCCGGCGCACCCGGGGTTGCGGTGCTCGGCTGCGCCGCGGTGGCCGGAGCAAGCTTTCCTCCGATCACGGTTTGCATGCGCACCTATTTGCGACAACGCATGGCCGATGAGGCCGCCTTGGTGACCGCGTACTCGCTCGATTCGGTGCTGATCGAGACCCTGTTCATCATTGGGCCGCTGCTCGTCGCCCTGTTCGTCGCTTTGGCATCGCCGAGAGCTGCGGTCGGCTTCGCTGCGGGCAGCGGCTTCATCGGCGTGTTTCTGTTTCTGCGCTCACCGGTGCTGCGCAACTGGAAGGTCGAACCGCACGGTCATGCGACTTTTCTCGGGCCGCTCGCCGAGCGCAGCTTCGTGGCACTCATCGCGGTCGTGCTGTGTTACGCGCTCGCTTTCGGTCTTACCGAGATTGGCGTCGCAGCCTACGCTGCGCAAGCGGGGCAGCCTGCCCTGGCGGGCGTGTTCCTTGGTTTGATGAGCGCAGGAAGCGCGCTCGGCGGTCTCGCTTACGGCAGCCGCCGTTGGCATACCCCACTGCTACGACAGTTCGGCGCGATGCTCGCGATCATGGGACTAGGGCTGCTGCCGCTCGCTCTGCCTTGGAGCCTCTGGTCATTTGCCGTGTTTTCAACCATCGGCGGTGTAGTGATGGCCCCCGCGCTGATCATCCAATCGACACTAGTCGCAAAGACTGCGCGGCCTGAGCAGACGACCGAAGCCTTCACGTGGTCGACGAGCGCGCTGCTCGCCGGCGTCGGGCTCGGGATGGCTCTCGGCGGCGTACTGGCGCAGTCCTGGGGCTCGCCAGCGGCATTTGCGGCGGCCGGTGCAGCAGCGCTAGTCGCCGCCGCAGGCGCTTTGCAACTCGCCCGAGCTTAGACGGCGAGCCTCTCGTGCAGTCGACCGCGACGCGCTTCGAGCGCGTCCGGCAGGTGCGCGCCGAGTTTTTCGAACAGCTCGTCGTGCGACTTGAGTTCGTCCTTCCAGGCTGCGGGGTCGATGCGCGAGAGTTCGGCGAATTGTGCCGGCGAAACTTTCTCGAGTCCCTGCCAGTTGAGATCTTCGTAGCGCGGCATCGTCCCCAGCGGGGTTTCGACGCCCTTGCCCCGGCCCTGGCACCGGTCCAGCACCCACTGCAGCACGCGCATGTTCTCGCCGAATCCCGGCCAGATGAATTTGCCCTGCGCATCGCGCCGGAACCAATTGACGCGGAAGATGCGCGGCGGCTGTTTGACCGCACGGCCCATCTTGAGCCAGTGGTCGAAGTAGTCACCCATGTTGTAGCCGCAGAACGCGAGCATCGCCATCGGGTCGCGACGCACCACGCCGACCTTGCCGGTGATCGCGGCCGTGGTTTCCGAACCGAGCGTCGCCGCCATGTAGACGCCTTCCTCCCAGCTCGGTGCCTCGACAATGAGGGGCACGGTGGAAGAGCGCCGGCCGCCGAACAGAAAGGCGGCGATTGGCACGCCCTGAGGATCCTCCCATTTAGGATCCATCGACGGGCATTGCGCCGCGGGCACGGTGAAGCGAGCGTTCGGGTGGGCCGCAAGGCGCCCTCTCTTGCCGTCCGGAGGCGTCCAAGGCTTGCCTTGCCAGTCGGTGAGATGCGCCGGCGGATCGTCGCTCATGCCTTCCCACCAGACGTCGCCCTGGGGGGTCAGCGCGACATTCGTAAAGATGACGTTCTTCTGCAGCATCTTCATGGCATTCGGATTGGTCTGCTCCGAGGTGCCGGGAGCGACACCGAAGAGCCCGTACTCCGGATTGATGGCGTAGAAGCGGCCATCGCGACCCGGTTTTATCCAGGCAATGTCTTCGCCGATCGTGGTGACCTTCCAGCCTTTGATCGCAGCCGGCGGGATCAGCATCGCGAGATTAGTTTTGCCGCAAGCCGAAGGGAAAGCCGCAGCGACGTAACTCTTTTCTCCCGAGGGGGCTTCGAGCCCGAGAATCAGCATGTGCTCGGCAAGCCAGCCTTCGTCCCGTGCCATCACCGAGGCGATGCGCAGCGCGAGACACTTCTTGCCGAGGAGGGCGTTGCCGCCGTAACCCGATCCGAAGGACCAGATCTCGCGAGTCTCCGGGAAGTGCACGATCCACTTTTCCTGCTCGTTGCACGGCCAGGCGACGTCCCGCTGGCCGGCTGTAAGCGGTGCGCCGACCGAGTGGATGCAGGGGACGAACTTGCCGTGCTCCCCGAGCCATTCGACGACGGGCTGGCCCATGCGCGTCATCACCCGCATACTCACGGCGACGTAAGCGGAGTCCGTGATCTCGACACCGATCTGCGCGATGTGCGAACCGATCGGCCCCATGGAAAACGGCACGACGTACAGGGTGCGCCCGCGCATACAGCCATCGAACAAACGATCCAGAGTACGGCGCATCTCGCGCGGATCGATCCAATTATTCGTCGGCCCGGCGTCCTCTTTGGACTGGCTGCAGATGAAGGTCCGCTCCTCCATGCGCGCCACATCGCTCGGATGCGAGCGGGCGAGAAACGACTCGGGGCGCAATTTTTCGTTGAGGCGAATGAAGGTGCCGCTCGCCACCAGGCTGTCGCACAGCCGGTCATACTCGGCCTGCGAGCCATCGCACCAGACGATACGGTCGGGCTTGGCGAGTTGCGCGACCTCGGACACCCACTGCCTCAAGCCCGGATGGCGCACCCAGGCGGGCGCGCTCGATTGGTCGGTTGGGCCTGTGGCGGGAGCGTTCATCTACTCTGACTCCAGAAAGGCAAAGGCCCAGCGGGGCTGGGCCGGCAGGATCGAAAATCGTTCAGGCCGCGGATTCTAGCATCCGGGGCGTCAGGACGGCTTCAGGCGAGCCACCCGCCGTTTGGATAATCATCGTTGGGTCAAATACTTAGATGCGGCGAAACGCTTACTTGCCAATGCAGAAACGGCTGAAAATTTCGCCCAGCAAATCGTCGGGGGTGAATGCCCCGGTAATCGCCGCCAGCTGATCGTGCGCAAGTCGCAGCTCCTCGGCAAAGAGCTCCCAGCGCGCCAGCTCGGCGGCGGCGCGCACCAGGTGCGCCTCGGCAGCGATCAGTGCGCGCAGATGGCGCTCGCGAGCAAGAAATACCGACTCTCCGGTTGCTGTCCAGCCAGCGGCGCGCAGGATCGCCCGGCGCAGTTCGGCCAAGCCCTCGCCGGTTTTGGCGGAGACAGCGATGGCACCCGTCGGCGCTTCGAAGCCAGGCCGCAGATCGACTTTGTTGTAAACATCGATGCGCGGCACCTCAGGAAGCTTTTGTGGCGGCTGCGATTCCACTCCGGCCTCGTACACGGCAAGCACCACATCGGCGCGCTCGAGCTCCTGCTGCGTGCGTGCCATGCCGAGCTGCTCGATCTGATCGCTCGAAGTGCGCAAGCCCGCGGTATCGACCAGCATCACGGCAACGCCTTCGATGTGAATCGGCTCGCGTAGCGCGTCGCGAGTGGTTCCGGGGATCGGCGTCACGATGGCGCGCTCTTCGCCCGCCAGACAATTCAGCAGGCTCGACTTGCCGACGTTGGGGCTGCCGGCGAGCACCACGTGTACGCCGTTGCGCAGCAGGCTCCCCTGTCGGCTCTTGGCCAATACTTCGTCGAGCGCTGTGCGCACGGCGGCTAGTCGCCGGGCACTCGCCCCACGGTGCAGCTCGTCAAGCTCCTCTTCCGGAAAATCCAGTTGCGCCTCGGTGAGCGCGCGCAATTCGACCAATGCCGCGCGCAACGCCTCGATCGCCGCGGAGAACTCCCCGCTTAGCGAGCGCAGCGCGCTGCGCGCTGCTTCACGGCTCGCGGCGTCGATCAAGTCGGCGACGGCTTCGGCCTGCGCGAGATCAAGGCGGCCTTCGAGGAATGCCCGCCGGGTGAATTCGCCGGGCTCGGCAAGCCGCGCGCCGGCGTCGAGGCATGCAGCGAGCAGCATTTGCATGACCACCGGACCGCCGTGCCCCTGCAGCTCAAGCAGGTCCTCGCCCGTATAGGAGTGCGGTGCCGGAAAATAAAGCCCGAGGCCTTCGTCCAACAGCTGGCCGCCAGCGTCGCGGAATTTCATCAGCGTCGCGTGTCGCGGCGCTGGAAGTTGCCCCAGGAGCACCTGCGCCATTCGTTGCACCGCGGGTCCGGAGAGCCGTACGATGCCAATGCCACCGCGACCCGATGGGGTCGCGACTGCAGCGATCGTATCGCGCGCTACACGTTCAGCGCTTGGCATGGGCAGGCTTGTCGCGGTCGAACAACCGCTGGATCTGCCACTGCTGCAGGATGGAGAGGATGTTGTTGACCAGCCAGTAAAGCACCAGCCCGGCGGGAAAGAAAAAGAAGAAGATGCTGAAGACGTAAGGCATGAACTGCATGACCTTCGCCTGGACCGGATCGGGCGGCGTCGGATTCATGCGCGTCTGGAGCACCATCGTGCCGGTCATCAGGATCGGCAGCACGAAATAGGGGTCGAGCGCCGAAAGGTCCTTGATCCAGAGTATGAAGGGCGCGTGGCGCAGCTCGATCGCCGCGAGCAGCACCCAATAGAGCGCGATGAATACCGGTATCTGCACCAGGATCGGAAAGCAGCCGCCCAGCGGGTTTATCTTCTCGGTCCGATAGAGCTCCATCATCGCCTGGTTCATCTTCTGGCGATCGTCGCCATACATCTCGCGCATCTTGGTAAGGCGTGGCGTGACCAGTTTCATTTTCGCCATCGACTTGTAGCTCGCCGCGGAGAGCGGAAAGAAGATCAGCTTGATCAGCACGGTCAGCAGGATGATGGCGACACCCCAGTTTCCCGTCAGCGCGTGAAGCTTCTCGAGCAGCCAGAAGAGCGGCCAGGCGATGATGGCGAGCCAGCCGTAGTCGACCACCAGATCCAGGCCAGGCGCCGCAGCCTCGAGACGGCGCTTTTCCTGCGGCCCGGCGTAAAGAGGAACGTCGACTTTCGCGCTGGCGCCGGGCGCGATGCTCACCGGCACGAGCAGTCTTGCGGCATAGGTTCCGTCCTGGCGCTTTTCCATGAGGTAGTCGCGCTCAAGGCCTTGCGGGGCGAGCCACGCGGAAACGAAGTAGTGCTGCACGAACGCGAGCCAGCCATCCTTCGCCTGCTTGACGTGATCGGCCTTGCCCTTGTCGAGATCCGAGGGATGCACCTTTTGGAACTTGTGCTCCTCGCTGTAGACGGCAAAGCCGGTAAAGCTCTGCGCGCCGAAGGTTTCCGCCACGGTGTTGCGGTTGCCTTCCGGCTTGCCATCGTGGGTCAGCTGGAAATACGCAAAGCTCGCCACCGGCGCGGTACCGGCGTTGCGCATCTGCAGAGTGACATCGACGACATAGCTGTTGCGCCTGAAGGTGAAGATCTTCTCGACTTGCAGGCCGTCTTTGCCTTGCGCCGTGAGCCGCAGCTCGATCGCGTCGGCGCCGTCAGCAAGCGCGCGCACACCCGGCTGCGCCTGCCATAAGCTGCGGTGATTGGGACCGCCTTCGCCCGCCAAGCCGCTTTGCGCTTCGTACTGGTGGGCCGGGCTGATGAGGATGAAATTCTTCTCTGGGTCGTTCGAGTCCTTATGGCGCAGGAGCTCGAGGCGCTTGAGAGTGCCGCCCAAAGTATCGATTTCTGCGCTGACCAGATCGCTCGTCACGCGAATGATTTCGCCGCGCAACTCTGCGGGCGCTGCCGCGGCGATAGGACCAGGTGGCGCGGCTGAACCTTTCGCCGGTGCCTTGCCCGGTACCGGCACGGCCGGCTGCGAAACAGGCACCGGCGGCGGCTTCGGCCGGTGCTCGCGGTCCCAGGCTTCCCAGAGCATCAGTACCGAGAAGCCAAAAATGAACAGCAGAATGAGGCGTTGCGTATCCATCGGCTTAGGGCACCGGGTCGTAGCCGCCGGGCCGCCAGGGACCGCAACGACAGACGCGCCGCACGGCGAGCCAGCTGCCGCGCATTGCCCCATGGCGCTCGATCGCCTGCTCGGCATATTCGGAGCAGCTGGGAGAGAAGCGGCACGCCGGCGGCAGAACCGGGCGCACCAACCAGCGGTAGGCACGCACTGCGCCGCGCAGCGTTTGAGCGATCATCTGCCCAACTGGCACAGCAGCTCGCGTATTTGCCTCACGGTGAGTGACGAGGCCCGCACGCCATACGGGGGACGTACCAGAAGGTCAAGCGCGCCCAGATTTTCCTGCTCAAGTCGAAACGCCTCGCGAATGCATCGCTTTATGCGGTTACGGTCGGCCGCTGCCGCGGCGTGCTTGCGCGAGATCAGGATACCGAGCCGCGCCCGACCCGCTTCACGCCGCCCGAGATAGAACGTGTAGCCCGCCAGGCTGCGCCGCTCGCCTGCGCGTAGCAGTTGCTCGAATTGCGCCTTGCGCCCCAGCCGGCGCCTTGCATCGAGACCGAATCGTTTCTGCGCTGGCGCTACAACGGCTACAACCCGAGCCGGCGCCGGCCCCGAGCGCGCCGATTGCGCAAAACCGCGCGTCCGCCGCGCGTGCGGCTACGCACGAGAAAGCCGTGGCGCCGCGCGCGCCGCGTCTTGGACGGTTGGTAAGTGCGCTTCATGACTACCCCGCTTGCGAAAAAGGGCGGTATTAGAGCGTGCGCCTCAGCGCGTTGTCAAATCGAAAAAACACTCCCCGCGCGCTGTGGATAACCCATCGCAAGCAAGGTAAAATTGCGATTCGTTTTAGGCCCACTAAAAGATGCAAAACCTCTGGGACGCCTGCCTGCGTCGGCTCGAGCAGGAGCTGCCCGCGCAACAGTTCAATACCTGGATTCGGCCGTTGGCGCCCGAGACGGACGCGCCCGATGACACGTTGATTCTCACGGCGCCAAACCGCTTCGTGCTGGAGCTGGTGCGCGAGCGCTTCGCCTCTCGCATCGAGCGCTTGGCCACGGAAGCGAGCGGTCGCGAACTGGGGCTGCGCCTGGTGCTTGCGCGTGCCGCCGATGCGCCGGTGCGCTCCGCCCCGGCTGCAGTGCGCCCGGCCAGCGAGCCTGCCATCCAGGAGCGCTCACGGCTGAATCGGGGTTTCACCTTCGATAGCTTCGTGACGGGCAAAGCCAATCAACTGGCGCGCGCTGCCGCAATCCAAGTGGCGGAGAACCCCGGCACCTCCTACAACCCGCTCTTTGTGTACGGCGGAGTCGGTTTGGGTAAGACCCATCTGGTTCAGGCGATCGGCAACCAGGTGGCCGACGGCCGGCCGCAGGCCCGCATCCGCTATATCCACGCCGAACAATACGTTACCGACGTGGTGCGCGCTTATCAGCAAAAGTCTTTCGACGAGTTCAAGCGCTATTACCACTCGCTCGATCTGCTCCTGATCGACGACATCCAGTTTTTCTCCAACAAGGGCCGTACGCAAGAGGAGTTCTTCTACGCGTTCAACGCCTTAGTGGAAGCGCACAAACAGATCGTCATCACCTGCGATACCTATCCAAAGGAGATCGCGGGCATGGAGGAGCGCCTGATCTCGCGCTTCGGCTGGGGGCTTACCGTGGCGATCGAGCCGCCGGAGCTCGAGATGCGTGTCGCGATCGTGTTGAAGAAAGCCGAGGCCGAGGCGGTGGCGGTATCCGAGGAGATCGCGTTTTTCATCGCCAAGCACATCCGTTCAAACGTTCGCGAGCTGGAGGGCGCCCTGAAGAAGGTATTGGCATTTGCGCGCTTCACCGGGCGAGAGCTTTCGCTCGAGCTGGCGAAAGAGGCGCTACGCGACATCCTCAACCTGAACAGCCGCCAGGTCAGCGTCGAAGGCATCCAGAAAACCGTCGCCGAGTATTTCAAGATCAAGATCTCCGACATGCATTCGAAAAAGCGCAGCCGCAACGTTGCACGGCCGCGGCAGGTGGCGATGGCGCTCGCCAAAGACCTCACGCAGATGAGCCTGCCGGAAATTGGCGAGGCGTTCGGCAACCGCGACCACACCACCGTGCTGCACGCCTGCCGGACCATCGCAAGCTTGCGCACACGCGACGGTTCCCTGAACCGCGACTACCTCGTACTCGAGCAGGTGCTGAAGGGTTGAGCTCATGGGACAAGCTGTGTGCCAGTGTCTGGCGAATTGTGGATAAGCGAGCGGCACCAAAAAACTGCCGCGTATTGCCCACAGCACCTCACACGCCGCCCACAGCTTTCCCCGGGCCTGCAAAAGGGATCAAGGTACTGGCGAGCAACAGGTTTTGCAGTTTGTCCCCCGATTCTTGGCGCTCTATTAGTTACTACTAATTAGGTAAATAACAAATGATCAAAGCAAAGCGAGACGAGCTGCTGGCGCCGCTTGCTGCGGTGAGCGGCATCATCGAACGACGCCACACTCTGCCAATCCTCTCGAACGTACTGATCGACGGCTCCGCCGAAACGCTCAGTTTCCTTGCCACCGATATCGAGATTCAGATCAGTGCGCGCAGCGCCCTGGCCGGTTCCCGCGACGCACGCGCGCTGACCGTAGGCGCAAGGAAGCTGCTCGATATTCTGCGTGCCCTCCCCGAGGACGCCGAAGTCAGCCTGCAGCCCCAGGACAAGCGCCTGGTGGTCAAGGCGGGCCGCAGCCGGTTCAGCCTGCAGACCCTTCCTGCAGAGGATTTTCCGCGCCTTGCCAAGGCCACCGGAGAGGTAGCGCGCTTTGCGTTGCCGCAGAAGGCGTTGCGGCATTTGCTGGGGCTCGTGCAGTACGCGATGGCGCAGCAGGACATCCGCTACTACCTGAACGGGCTGCTGATGGTGGTGGAGGGCGGCGAACTCAAGGTGGTGGCCACCGATGGACACCGCCTCGCCTTTGCTGCGCTGCCGCTTGGGGCGAGCCTGCCACGTCAGGAGGCGATCGTCCCTCGTAAGACCGTAGTTGAGCTGACGAAGCTGCTTGCCGATAGCGATGATGAAGTGAGCATTGAATTGTCCGGCACTCAGGCGGCGTTCAGCTTCGGCGCGATCGAGCTGGTCTCCAAGCTGATCGATGGCAAGTTCCCGGACTACACGCGCGTCATACCGACGCAGCACAAGAACCGCTTGCAGATCGAGCGCGAGCCGCTGCGGCAGGCGCTGCAGCGTGCGGCAATCCTGTCGAACGAGAAATTCCGCGGTGTCCGCTGGGTGCTCACCGATGGCAGCCTGAAGATCGTCTCCTCCAATGCCGACCAGGAAGAAGCACAGGAGGAGCTCGAAGTGCATTACGCGGGGGATGCGCTCGATATCGGCTTCAATGTCAATTACCTGCTGGACGTGCTGAACAATGTGGCGAGCAGCGAGCTGGAATGCGCGTTTGGCGATTCGTCCTCCAGCGCGTTGATCAGCTATGCGAGCGAGAAGGGCTTCAAGTACGTCGTGATGCCGATGAGAATCTGACTTGGCCGCGAACCCGAACGAATACGGTTCCGACGCCATCAAGGTCCTGAAGGGCCTGGAGGCGGTGCGCAAGCGGCCGGGCATGTACATCGGTGACACCTCCGATGGCACCGGCCTGCACCACATGGTGTTCGAGGTGGTCGACAACGCGGTGGACGAGGCGCTAGCCGGCTACTGCGACGAGATCACGGTGACGGTCCACACGGACAACTCGATCTCCGTGCTCGACAACGGGCGTGGCATCCCTACCGGCATCAAGGAGGACGACGAGCTCAAACGCTCCGCCGCCGAGATCGTCATGACCGAGCTGCACGCCGGCGGCAAGTTCGACTCGAACAGCTACAAAGTCTCGGGCGGCCTGCATGGCGTCGGCGTGTCGGTGGTGAACGCGCTGTCGGAATGGCTGCGACTCACCATCTGGCGCGACGGCGCGGTGCATCAGATGGAGTTCCGCAATGGCGCCGCCGTGGCGCCGATCAAGCCGACCGGCAAGAGCGAGCGGCGCGGCACCGAGGTGCATTTCCTTGCCTCAAAGGAAGTTTTCGGCAACGTCGATTTCCACTACGACATCCTGGCGCGGCGCCTGCGCGAGCTTTCCTTCCTCAACAACGGCACGAAGATCGTGCTGATCGATCAGCGCGCCGGCAAGGAAGAGAACTTCGCCTTCTCCGGCGGGGTGAAGGGCTTCGTCGAGTACATGAACCGGGCGAAGAATGTCCTGCATCCGAACGTGTTCCTCGGCCGCGGCGAGAAGGACGGCCTCACGGTGGAAGTTGCGATGCAGTGGAACGATTCCTACCAGGAATCGGTGCTGTGCTTCACAAACAACATCCCGCAGAAGGACGGCGGCACACACCTAACCGGCCTGCGCGCCGCCATGACGCGGGTGCTGAACAAGTACATCGAGGAGATCGAGCTCGCGAAGAAGGCGAAGGTCGAGACGACCGGTGACGACATGCGCGAAGGCCTGGCCTGCGTGCTCTCGGTCAAGGTGCCGGAGCCGAAGTTCTCTTCTCAGACCAAGGAAAAGCTAGTGTCCTCCGAGGTCCGCCCGGTGGTCGAGGAAATCGTCGCCGAGCGCCTGCGTGAGTTCCTGGACGAGCGCCCGGCAGATGCGCGCATCATTACCTCCAAGATCGTCGACGCCGCGCGCGCCCGCGAGGCGGCGCGTAAGGCGCGCGAGATGACCCGGCGCAAAGGCGTGCTCGACGGACTGGGACTGCCGGGCAAGCTCGCGGACTGCCAGGAGCGCGATCCTGCCAAGTGCGAGCTGTACCTGGTCGAGGGCGACTCGGCCGGTGGCTCGGCGAAGCAGGGGCGCGATCGCAAGTTCCAGGCGATCCTGCCGCTCAAGGGCAAGATCCTGAATGTCGAGCGCGCGCGCTTCGACAAGCTGCTGTCATCGGCGGAAATCGCCACCCTCATTACCGCGCTGGGCTGCGGCTTCGGCAAGGAGGAGTACAACGCCGACAAGCTGCGCTACCACCGCATCATCATCATGACGGATGCGGACGTCGACGGCTCGCACATCCGTACCCTGCTTTTGACCTTCTTCTACCGCCAGATGCCCGAGCTGGTGGAGCGCGGCCACATCTACATCGCCCAGCCGCCGCTGTACAAGGCGAAGCTCGGCAAGGAAGAACGCTATCTCAAGGACGAGCACGAGCTGAACGAATTCATGCTGCGCCAGGCGCTGGTCGACGCCGCGCTCTATCCGCGCGCCGGCGCCGAACCGATCGTCGGCGACCCGCTGGCGCAGCTCGCCAAGTCGTATCTGCTCGCCCAAGCGGTCATCGATCGCGTGTCGCGCCTGATCGATCGTGAGGCCTTGCAGGCGATCCTGCGCGGCGTTCAGGTCGAGCTGACGCGACGCGATACCGCGGAAGCGTCGGCCGAAGCGCTCGAGGCCGCGATCGGCGGCGAAGGCATCGCGGTTGCGCCCCACTTCGACCAGAAGACCGACCGCTACCAGGTACGCATCGAGCGCACGCGCCACGGCAACGTGCGCATGAGCACGATCGACACCGAGTTCGTTCATTCCGGCGACTACGCCCAGATTCGCCAGACCGCGCAGATGCTCGCCGGCCTAATCGGCGAAGGCGCCTACATGCAGCGCGGCGAGAAGAAACAGCCGGTGCACGACTTTTCCGAGGCCATGCGCTGGCTGCTCGGCGAGGTCGAGAAATCGATGACCCTGCAACGCTACAAGGGCCTGGGCGAGATGAATCCCGAGCAGTTGTGGGAAACGACGATGGACATCACCGCGCGGCGCCTGCTCAAGGTGCAGATCGAGGACGGCATCGCCGCCGACGAGATCTTCACCAAGCTGATGGGCGACGAGGTCGAGCCGCGGCGCGCGTTTATCGAGTTGAACGCGCTCGGGGTGCGGAACCTCGACGTATAGGCTTTTCCTCCGCCGGCTTTTGGGCTTTTTTTTCCTCGGCTTTTTTTTCCTTAGGCGCGCGCGGCTGGAACTCAAAGCCGATCTTGCCG
The DNA here is from genome assembly GCA_036394655.1 of Burkholderiales bacterium. Taxonomy (GTDB): domain Bacteria; phylum Pseudomonadota; class Gammaproteobacteria; order Burkholderiales; family SG8-39; genus SCGC-AG-212-J23. The sequence continues at coordinate 20,345 of DASWER010000327.1, read as the reverse complement.
TCGGGCTGCTTGACGAGAAACGCCTTGAACTTGCGGCCCTTCTTTGACACGAAGCCGCTGAGCAAATCGGTGCGTCCGGTCTCAAGCAGCTTTTTCATCTGCTCGCGCTCGATCGGCTGCTGCAGGATCAGGCGGCCGGAGCGGAAGTCGCAGCTTTTCTTCGGTCCGACCGCGTTCTCGCAGGTGTAGGCCATGCCGTACTCGAAAACGCGGCCGCCGTCCTTCGGGCACGCACCCAAAGGCTCCTGGGCGCTGAAATCTGGCGCCTCCTGCCCCTCGCCCGAGTCCTGGCCGAAATCGAACTCCGGTCGTAGATCTGGCGTGAGCCGTACAACGGCGGCAAAAGGGCGTCCCTGTTTGCTGCGAAAGCCGGTCAGCGGACCGACCACGCGCTTGGTGATGAGCTCGGCGACTTCCTCCGGCGACCATTCGCGCCCAGAGGTCACCTTCCAGATCGAGAAATCGCATTTCTGGCACTGGAACTTGCGATAGTTCTCCTGCACCACGCCACCACACTTCGGGCACGGCGCGGGCACGGTGGCGTAAACCACGTCCGGAATTTCGCCCGTCTTGATTACCCCGACGACGTTACGCACCAGCTCCGAGATTTCCTTCATGAATTCGTCGCGCTTGAGCTTGCCGGCTTCGATGAGCTTCAGCTTGTGTTCCCACTCGCCGGTGAGCTCGGGCGACGCGAGCTCGACGATGTGCAACATGTGGAGCGCGAACATAAGTGAAAACGCCTTCGGCGTCGGCACCAGCTCGCGGCCCTCGCGGTTCACGTATTCCTCGCGGATCAAGCCCTCGATGATGGCGGCGCGCGTTGCCGGCGTGCCGAGGCCCTTGGCTTCCATGGCGGCGCGCAGCTCATCGTCCTCTACGAGCTTGCCGGCGCCTTCCATCGCGGAGAGCAGCGTCGCCTCGGTGTAGCGCGGCGGCGGCTTGGTCTGGTTCGCCTGCTCGCTCACTTCGATCACCGCGACCTTCTCGTTCGCCTCGATCGCTGGCAGGTTCTCGGCCTCATCGCCGATGGTGCGGCCATACACGGCCAGCCAGCCCGGATTGCGCAGCACGCGCCCCTCGGTCTTGAATTGCTGCTCGTCGACGCGCGTGATGCGAGTGGTCTGCAGGTACTCGGCCGCCGGGTAGAACACCGCCAGGAACCGGCGCACCACCATGTCATAGAGCTTCTGCTCGGCCTCGTTCAGATGTTTCGGCGTCTGCAGCGTGGGGATGATCGCGAAGTGATCCGAGATCTTGGTGTTGTCGAAAATGCGCTTGTTCGGCTTGACCCAGCCCTGCTTGAGAATCTGTCGGGCAAAGGTCGCGAAGGCATCGGTCTGGCCGAGCGCTTTCAGGCTGTCTTTGACAGTCGGCAGATAATCTTCCGGCAGCGCGCGCGAGTCGGTACGCGGATAGGTCAGCACCTTGTGCCTCTCGTAAAGCGCTTGCGCGAGCGACAGCGTCATGCGCGCCGGGAAGCCGAAGCGGCCGTTGGCTTCGCGCTGCAGGCTGGTGAGGTCGAAAAGCAGAGGAGACAACTGCGTCGACGGCTTGGTCTCCTCGGTGGCAATGCCCTTCTTGCCGCGGCACGCGGCGACAATCGCCGCCGCCTCGCGAGCGCTCCAGAGGCGCTCCGGCTTGCGTTCGGCGTCGTCGTCCTTCTTGAAACCGGGATCGAACCAGCGTGCTCCATACTCGCCGGCCTTGGCGCCGAAGCGCGCATGGACTTCCCAGTAATCTCTGGAGGTGAAGGCGCGGATCTTGTCCTCGCGCTCGACCAGGATGGCGAGCGTCGGCGTTTGCACGCGGCCGACGGTGGTGAGATAGAAGCCGCCCTCCTTCGAATTGAAGGCGGTCATGGCGCGCGTGCCATTGATGCCAACCAGCCAGTCGGCCTCCGAGCGGCTCTTGGCCGCGTCCGCCAGCGGCAGCAATTCCTTGTCGGCGCGCAGCTTGGAGAAGCCTTCGCGGATCGACTGCGGTGTCATCGACTGCAGCCACAAGCGCTCGATCGGCTTCTTCGAATGTGCATGCTGCACGATCGAGCGGAAGATCAGCTCACCTTCGCGCCCGGCGTCGCAGGCATTAACTAGTGCGGTGACGTCCTTGCGCTTCATGAGGCGCAGCAGCAGATTGAGGCGCTGCTCGCTTTTCTCGAGCGGCGCTAGGCCGAAGCGTGGCGGTATTACCGGGAGATTCCGGAACGACCACTTGCCGCGCTTGACGTCGTATTCCTCGGGCACCACCAGCTCGAGCAGGTGGCCCACCGCGGACGAGAGCACGTAGCGGTCGCTCTCGAAGTAGTCGCCTTTGCGCGAGAAGCCACCGAGCGCGCGCGCGATGTCGGCCGCGACCGACGGTTTCTCTGCAATGATAAGTTTTTTGCTCATGCCGCGCGAAAGGCCGCAGATGATAAGTGTAAAGGCACGCGCCGTTCAACCGCCGCCGCTCACGCACGCGTTGCGTGCGCGACCCGAATCTAGTTTGGCAAGCGGCTTTGCGGCGCGGTGAACAGGTCTTCGGCGAGCAACTGGCTGGTGGGAGTCTGCTGATTCCACAGCACCATCAGCACGATCAGCTTCAACTGGTCCAGAGAAAGGCTGTGACCGGAAGCGGCCAGCGAACGCTCGAGCACCAGCTCGCGCGTCTCGGGAGTCAGGATTCCCGATTGCTCGAGGGTAATCAGAAAACCGCGGCATTCGGCATCGAGCTTCGCCAGCTCGCGCGGCGCAAAAGCGCGAAAGGACCGGGTCGTGTCGGGCAGTGATACGCTCGCGCCGCGCGGGGCGCGCAGCACGCCGGCGAGCCAGTGCAAGGCCTCGCTTATGTCCGCATCCTCGAACCCGGCCGCGGACAGCTTGCGCGCGACGCGCTCGCGGTCATCGGCCAGCTCGGCCTGGTGGCAGTTCTCGAATACGTAGACCAGGATGTCGTACATAGCGCTCCTCTCTTATAACGCGGGGCGGACGGGGCCGTTTACCCGCGATGTGCCTTTTCCAGGCGCTGATAAAGCCCTCCCGGCAGCGCGGTCACCCGCCCGTCGAGTTCCAATCGCAGCAGCTCGGAGGCCACCTGCTCGGCCGACAAGCCAGCGCGTGCGCACAGCGAGTCGACGTCGACCGGATCGTGGCCCATGACCGCGAGCAGGCCGGAATCCGGCGGCGCCACGCTGCTGGCGGTGCTCGCGTAGCCGCTCGGACGGAATCCGGAAAGCTCGGCGAGCACGTCTTCGGCAGATTCGACGAGCTTCGCGCCGGACTTGATGAGCGCATGGCAGCCCTTCGATAGCGGAGAATGAATCGAACCGGGAATCGCAAACACTTCGCGTCCCTGGTCCGCCGCGCAGCGCGCGGTGATCAGCGAGCCGGAGGCGACGGCCGCCTCGACGACCAGGCAGCCGCGCGACAGTCCGCTGATCAATCGATTGCGCCGCGGGAAGTTGTGCGCGACGGCCGGCGTGCCGAGAGCGAATTCCGAAAGCAGCAATCCGCGACGCGAGATTTCGGCGGCGAGTTCAGCGTTTCGCGTCGGATAGACGATATCGATGCCGGTGCCGAGGACCGCAATCGTCGAGCCGGCGCCGGTCAGCCCGCCGCGATGTGCTGCGGCGTCGATGCCCAGCGCAAGCCCGGAGACGATCGTGAGTCCGGTCGCGCTGAGCGCTGCGGCGAAATTCTCCGCGTTGCGCTCCCCCTGAGCAGAAGCGTTGCGGCTGCCGACAATGGCGAGCGCGGCCTGTGGCAGCAGCTGACTGCGACCGTGCCCATAAAGCAGCGGCGGTGGATCGGCGATCTCGAGCAGCGCGCGCGGATACAGTTCGTCGGCCAGGGTGACGACGAAGTGATCCTTTACTGCAAGCCACTGCTGAGCCCGCGCCACTGCCTCCTGGACATCGGAAGAGTCGAGCGCTTCCAGCGCGAGGGGTGCCACGTAAGAAGCAAGCTCGCTGCGTTTGCGGGCGAGTACCGCTTCGGGCAAGCCGAATTGCCCGAGCAACTTGCGGAGGGTCGAAGCGCCGAGCCCGGGAGTGAGCGAAAGCTGCAGCCAGCTCGCGAGTCCCGGGTCGGGCGTCATGCGGGAGGAGAACCTGGCGAGCGAATCGCCGGCGCTAGACGCTCAGGGTGTCTGTACCACATCGCGGGGGCCGATCGGCCGCGAGATGTTCATGACCAGTGCGTACGATACGCGGTTGAAGACGCGAAACACAAACGCAAGGCCGGCGCGTTCATCCGGCAGCTTGATCTGCGCGTCACGTGCCTCTTTGGTCTTGGTCACATCGCGCACGCTGCCACCCAGCGCGTAGAGCGCAAGGACGTGGCCCACTTCGAGACCATCGCGCGCGCCGCGGTTGATGCTGATGACCGACTGCGGTCCGGCTTCGCCTACCTGCGCGACGCCGCCGTGAATTGCGATCACGCGGCCGCGGATGTTGCTGCCGGGAGCACGCGGCGCGTAGCTGATCGGCTTGGGGCTGCCCGCCGCGACCAGCTTGTCGCCGGCGCCGACCTCCTGCACCGCGGAGGTAAGCACTACCGTCGCAGGCTCGCCGCCGCGTTCGAGTTGCGCCGTGCCGAGGTAAATTGCCTCGTAGGCGAGCGTTTGATTGCTGTCGGGATCGATTAAAGGCCCGCCGCGCCGATAGACGTACCAAGTTTCTTCCTTCGAGCTGCCTATGCCACGTACGTAAGCGCTGTTGCCTGCGGCGAGGATCACCCGATCGGTCTGCGTGCCGACGATGGTCGGGGCGCGGTCGAGGCCATCGGGCTCGACGATCAGCGGCCGTGCAAGGAAGGGTTCGATGATTGCAGCCGGAATGCTCGGGATCTGTTCCTGCGCGAGCGATTCCGCGCGCACGCGCGGGCCAAGCTTCACGCTACCGGTGGCCGTGGCCGTTGGCGCGGTAGCCGGCCGGACCGCGCCGCCGATCGTCAGTTGCCCGCGAGCGCGGTCAAGGGCGATGACATAACCGGGGTAAATCAGGTGGGGGTTGCGGATCTGGTCCTTATTGAGGCCCCAGAGTTCGGGCCAGCGCCAGGGTGAGTCCGTATAGCGCTGCGAAATCGACCATAGGGTATCGCCTGGAACTACGACATAGCGGTCGGGAGCATCGGGGCGCAGGGTCAGCGGAGCACTCGGCGCCTGGGCCCCTGCGGCCGCCGAGATCGCGAAGAAAGCGAGTGTTGTGATAGACTTACGCAATTGCTGGACCATGGTGACCCCGCCCGTTTGCGGCTCCTGGATCGGCCGTTTTTTCCAATAGCTTATATGGCACCTGAGATTGTCCATATAATCTATTCAATTTGCAAATAAATTTGTCCTCAGATGGCGACGTTGAACATCCTCCGCTACCCCGACGCCCGACTTCACAAGCTGGCTGCTCCCGTTACCGTTTTCGACGAGGGGCTCAAGAAACTGGTCGCTGACATGGCCGAGACCATGTACGCGGCGCCCGGCATTGGCCTCGCCGCAACGCAGGTCGACGTCCACAAACAGGTCATCGTGGTCGACGTCTCGGAACGGCGCGATTCGCTCGTCGTGCTAGTCAATCCGGAGATCGTGGAGGCGACCGGCGAGTCCGATATCGAAGAGGGCTGCCTGTCGGTCCCGGGCATCTATGAGCTGGTGCCGCGCGCCGAGCGCGTCAAGGTTCGGGCCTATGATCAAAACGGCAACGCGTTTACGCTCGAGGCGCAGGGCCTGCTCGCGGTTTGCATTCAGCACGAGATGGATCATCTGAAGGGCAAGGTCTTCGTCGAGCACCTGTCGCAGCTCAAGCAGCAGCGCGTGCGCGCGAAGCTCGCCAAGCAGCTGCGCAAGTCGGCCTGATCGACCCGCATTCCTGCGCCTAATCTTCGCAGGAACCCCGGCATTCGCTGAGCGCGCGCTCGCCCGGCTGCTCAATGCCGGGCATAGCATTGCGCTTGTCCTTACCCTGCCGGATCGACCCGCAGGCCGCGGCATGCATAGCACGGCGAGCGCGGTGAAATCAGCGGCGCTGGCTCACGCTCTGGAGGTTTTCCAGCCGGAGACGCTGCGTGCGCCTGAGGTGATCGAGCGTCTTCGAGCGGTGCACGCCGATGCGATGGTGGTCGCTGCGTACGGGCTGCTGTTGCCGCAACCCGTTCTCGAGGTGGCAACGCATGGCGCACTCAATATTCACGCGTCATTGCTGCCGCGCTGGCGCGGCGCCGCGCCGATTCAAAGAGCGATCCTCGCCGGCGACCGGGAGACCGGCGTGTCCATCATGCGTATGGATGCAGGGCTCGATACCGGGCCGGTGTTCGCACAGCGGCGCGTCGCTATCGGCGCCGACGACGACTTCGGCGTGCTGCATGACCGTTTAGCCGAGCTGGGCGCGGAAACGCTATTGACGGTGCTCGCAGACTTGGCAAACGGGAATGCGCGCTCGATCGCTCAGCCCGAAGCGGGTGCCACGTACGCCCGCAAGATCGAGAAAGCTGAGAGCGCCTTGCACTGGGAGCGTCCCGCAGCCGAGCTTGAGCGCGCGGTACGCGCCTTTCGCCCGTCGCCCGGAGCACTCGCGCGGCTGAGGGGCGACGCGACCAAGGTTTGGCGCGGTCGCGTCGTGAGTGGCCACGGCAGGCCAGGCACGATCCTCGAGGCGAGCACGGCGATTCATGTCGCCTGCGGCATCGATGCGCTCGCCATCGATGAATTGCAGCCCGCAGGCGGGCGGCGCATGCCGGCCGCAGAGTTTTTGCGCGGTCGCCGCCTCGTCCCCGGCGAGCGCTTCGATTGAAGCATTCCGCGACCTTAGCGGTTCAGCTTGGCGAAGCGTCGCGCATCGTGTGTCGAGTAGCCGCAGGGCACAGCCTCGCTGGCGAGCTCCCGTCGGTTCGCGCCGGCGCGCTGATCGACCTTACCCACGGCACGCTGCGCCGCTATGGACGGCTGCAGGCGATCGTTGCGGCCTTGTCGCGCCGCGGCCGGCCGGATGCATTGGTCGAAGCGCTGCTCTGGTGCTCGCTGTACGCGCTCGAATCGGCGCGCCACGCCGAGCACACCGTAGTCGACGAATCGGTGAAGGCCTGTGGCTTGCTCGAGCGCTGGCCGGCAAAAGGGTATGTGAATGCCCTGCTGCGCGCCTTTCTGCGCGATCGCCCTGCAATCGAAGCACGGCTTGAGCGCGAGCCGGAAGCCAAGCATCAGCATCCGCAATGGTGGATCGAGATTCTGCGCAGCGCCTATCCGGCCGCATGGGAGGCGGTGCTTGCTGCCGGCAATGCGCATCCGCCGATGGGTTTGCGCGTCAATTGCCGACGCGTGCAACCGGAGGAATACCAGGCGCGGCTCGCCGGGCAAGGTATCGCCGCGCGTCGCTATGGCGGCCAGGCGATACTGCTCGAAAATCCGCTGCCGGTAGAACGCCTGGCCGGTTTCGGCACGGGCGAAGTCTCGGTGCAGGACCCAGGCGCGCAGCGCGCCGCGCACTGCCTCGATTTGCAGTCAGGCCAGCGCGTGCTCGATGCGTGTGCCGCGCCTGGCGGGAAATCGGCGCACATCCTGGAGCTCGCGGATGTGGCGCTTACTGCGCTCGATATCGATGCTGCGCGCGCCGCACGCATCACGCCCAATCTCGAGCGTCTCGGTTTGGCGGCGACGGTCATTGTCGGCGACGCGAGTCGCCCGGAGCAATGGTGGGACGGCCGACCCTACGATCGCATCCTCGCCGATGTGCCTTGCTCGGCGTCGGGCATCGTGCGGCGCCGTCCCGATGCCAAATGGTTGCGCCGCGCGAGCGATCTCGCGGCGTTCGCCGCTCGACAACGGGCGCTGCTCGATGCGCTTTGGCGGCTGCTCGCCCCGGGTGGTAAATTGCTGTATGCCACCTGCTCGGTATTTCCGCAGGAGAACGACGCCGTCCTCGAGGCGTTCATCGCCGGCGAGCGCAGCGCGCGCCGTCTCGCTCTCGCTGACGGCGCGCCGGCGCAATGGCTGCCCGACGCCGCGCACGACGGGTTCTACTACGCGTTGATCGCAAAACAAGCCTGATGTGAGCGCGATGCGCAGCATCGCCTTCTGCAGCGGATTGCTCTTGCTGTTCGTCGCGTCGTTCGTCTGCGCCAATGAGATCGAGGTGCGCGAGGCGCGGCTGCAGGCGGTCGAGGACGGCCTGGTACTCGACACCGATTTCGACTTTGTGCTGACGCCGCGTCTCGCCGAAGTCGTGTCGAACGGCGTGCCGCTTTACTTTCGGGTCGACTTCGAACTAACTCGCCGGCGCTGGTACTGGTTCGACGAGACGGCCGCAGCCAAGCGCTTGCAGCTGCGGCTGTCCTATCATGCGCTGTCGCGGCAGTACCGGTTGTCGACCGGCCTGCTGCAGCAAAGCTTCGCTACGCTGGACGAAGCATTGAATGTGCTCAAGCACATACGCAACTGGCTGGTGGTGGACCGCACGGTGAGTTTCTCCGATGCCGACTACGAGGCGGCGGTACGCATGCGGCTCGATACGACTTTGCTGCCCAAGCCCTTCCAGTTGAGCGCGCTGACCAGCCGTGAGCTGCAGCTCGAATCGCCATGGAAACGCTTCACGGTGCGCTCGCCGCAGCAGCTGCCCGCGCCGGTGGAAAGCCGCGAGCCGCGGCAGACCGATCGATGAAGCTCCTGCTCATCATCGGCGCGGCAGTCGCGACCGTGGGCCTGTTCCTGCTCGCTACCGCGAGCGGCGACACCGCGTTCTTCGCCCAGCAATACCCCCTGCTGCTCGGGCTCAACGCGGCGCTGGCCACGCTGCTTGCCGGCCTGGTGAGCTATCAGCTTCTGCTGATGGCGCGCAGCTACCGTGCGCGCGTATTCGGCACGCGGCTGACGCTGCGGCTATTCCTGCGCTTCGCCGCGCTCGCGCTGCTGCCCGGCCTCATCGTGTACGCGGTATCGGTGCAGTTCATCACGCGATCGATCGAGTCCTGGTTCGACGTCAAGGTCGATGCCGCGCTCGAGGGCGGAATGAACCTGGGCCAGCAGGCGATCGACCAGATGCTGCTCGAGTTGCAGAAGAAGGCGCGCGCCCTGGCCGTCGAGCTTGCCGATACGCCGCCGGCGCAGCTCGTCCCGCAACTCGAGCGCGCGCGTCTGCAGGCTGGAGTGCAGGAGGCGATCGTAGTCGCCGCCAACGGCCGGCTGATCGCCAGCGCCGCGGAGGACACGACGAAGCTCGTGCCGGACTTGCCCGCCGCGGCGGTGTTGCGCCAGGCACGCCTTCAGCGCGGATTGAGCTCGATCGATGCCGTGGCGAGCGGCTCGCTCGCGCTGCGGGCGATCGTGCCGATGGAGGCACTCGCGCTTGCGAGCGAGCCGCGTTTTCTGCAGCTGCGCGCACGCGTGCCGGCGAACCTCGCGCACAACGCCGAGGCGGTCGAAACGGCGTATCGCGACTATCGCGAGCTCGCGCTCTCGCGCGAAGGCCTGAAGCGCATCTACGTGGTGACACTGAGTTTTGCGTTGCTCATGGCGTTATTCGTGGCGGTGGCGGTGGCGGTCACGCAATCGAAGCTGCTCGCCGAACCGCTCGCCACCCTGGCCCAGGCCATGCAAGCAGTGGCGCGCGGCGATTTCTCGCGGCAGGCACCGGTCACCAGCCGCGACGAGCTCGGCGTGCTCACCGAATCGTTCAACTCCATGACGCACCAGCTCGACGAGGCTCGGCGCGTGCTCGAGGCCAACCGCGCCGCGCTCGAAGCCGCGAAGGCGCGGCTCGAGAACATCCTCGCTAATTTATCGGCCGGCGTGCTGGTCTTCGACCACCAGCTGGAGCTCTCGATCTCGAATCATGGCGCCACCACGATCCTCGGGCCCGAGCTTGCAACCTTTGCCGATCTCATGCGCGAGCACTTTCGCGGCCAGGGCGACAAGACCTGGCAACTGGAGCTGCGGCTCAAGGGCACCGGCAAGACGGTGCATGCGCGCGGCGCGCACCTGCCCCAGGCGACCGGCGGCGGCTATGTGCTGGTGTTCGACGACATCACCCAACTGATCCATGCGCAGCGCGCCACCGCGTGGGCCGAGGTCGCCCGCCGACTGGCGCATGAAATCAAGAATCCGCTGACGCCGATCCAGCTCTCGGCGGAACGGTTGGAAATGAAGCTCGGCGACCGGCTTTCGCGCGAAGACGCCGAGGCCCTGCGGCGCTCGACCAGCACCATCGTCAGCCAGGTGACCGCGCTGAAAGCCATGGTCGACGACTTCCGCGACTATGCGAGGTTGCCCGCGCCCGAGCCAGCGCGGCTCGATCTCAATAGGCTGGTAGCCGATGTGCTCGCCTTGTACGAGAACTCGCGGGTGCCGATCGGCAAGCGGCTCGCTGACGACCTGCCGCCGGTGTGGGCCGATGGCGCGCAAATCCGGCAAGTGATCCATAACCTCGTGCAGAATGCACAGGACGCGCTCGAGAACGTGCGCAGCGCGGCCCACCCGCCGGCGATCGAGGTGCGCACCGAGCTCGCCGGCGACCGCGTGCGGCTCGCCGTGTCCGATAACGGCGGCGGCTTCCCTGAGGAATTGATGGCGCGCATTTTCGAGCCTTACGTCACCACCAAACCGAAAGGCACGGGCCTCGGATTGGCGATCGTGAAGAAGATCATCGACGAGCATCACGGCAGTATCGCGATCGAGAACCGGCCAGCGCGCGGCGCGTCGGTGACGGTGCTGCTGCCGCTCGCAAAGGCTGCCTAGTGGCGCAGATCCTCGTCGTCGACGACGAAGTCGGCATCCGCGAGCTGCTGTCGGAGATCCTGGAGGACGAGGGGCACCAAGTGGCGCTCGCCGAGAGCGCAGGAGACGCGCGCCGTATCCGCGAGCGCTCGCGCCCCGACCTCGTGCTTCTCGACATCTGGATGCCGGATACCGACGGCATCACTTTGCTCAAGGAGTGGGCCGCGAGCGGCCAGCTCAACATGCCGGTGATCATGATGTCGGGCCACGGCACGATTGAAACCGCAGTCGAGGCCACGCGTATCGGCGCGCTCGATTTCCTGGAAAAGCCGATTGCACTGCAGCGCTTGCTGACGACGGTCAAGCGCGCCTTGCGCAACCCCGAGGCGACGCCGTCGCCGCAGGTGACGCTGGCGGCGATCGGCCGTTCGGGTGCGCTGGCCGACGCCAAGAAACGCCTGGCGCAGCTCGCGCAGCTCGTGGCGCCGCTGATGCTGCGCGGCGAGCGCGGCATGCGGCCGGAGCTCTTCGCGCGGCTGCTCGTGCCGAGCGGCGCGCCGTTCCTCGCCGGCGCGGAGATGCTTGCCGAACCGCCCTCGGAGCTGCTCGCGAAAGCGGCCGGGGGGATTCTTTTCCTGCCGGACCTGAGCCGCCTTGAGCGTACCGAGCAGCGTCATCTCGAATTCCTGCTGCCGCGGGCAGACAAATACAAGACGCGCGTCGTGTCGTTCTCGCCTCTCGACATCCGCGCGCTGATCGAGAAGCACGAGTTCGATCCAGAGCTTTGCACGCGCCTCGCGGAACTCACGCTCAAGCTGCCTGCAGTGCGCGAGTTCGCGGAGGACGTGCCCGACCTCGCTTCGCTGATGCTGGCCCAGCTGGTCGAAGCGCGCGCCAGCCCGCCGCGGCGCCTCGCGATCGCGGCGCTGAACGCGCTGCGCCACTATTCCTGGCCTGGAAACCTGGCCGAGCTGGAAAACGTGGTCAAGGACCTCGCCTTCACCACGCTCGAGGAGGAGATTCAGCTGCTCGACGTCGAGCGGGTGCTCGCGGCACGAGGCTCACCGGGCGCGCTGCCCGAGATCGCGCTCGACCGGCCTTATCGCGAGGCCCGCGAGGCGTTCGAGCGCGTGTATTTCGAACACCTGCTCGCACGCGAGCACGGCAGCATGTCGCGCGTAGCCGAGCGCTCGGGGCTCGAGCGCACGCATCTCTACCGCAAGCTTAAGGCCCTCGGCTTGCCGGTCGGCCGCCGCGAGGAGTAATCAGCGCGGCTGCTTCTTGTTCTTCTTGATGCGCTGCGGACGTTTTTTGCCGTAACTGCCCTTGTAGATCTTGCCCTTGCGCGTTCGTTTGTCGCCTTTTCCCATGCGCCGATTATAGCGGCGCGCCGAGCGGCGCCGCTTGCGGCTCGTAGCTAAGATTCGGCGCGAGCCATTTTTCCGCCTCGCTTAGCGTCATGCCGCTGCGGCGCGCGTAATCCTCGACCTGATCGCGTCCTATCTTGCCGACCGCGAAGTAGCTCGACTGCGGATGCGCCAGGTAGAAGCCGGCGACCGCCGACGCCGGCCACATGGCGAATGACTCGGTCAGGCGCATGCCCGCATTGCGCTCCGCATCGAGCAGGCGGAACAGTCCCCCTTTTGCGGTGTGATCGGGGCAGGCCGGATAGCCGGGCGCGGGACGGATGCCGCGGTAGGCTTCGGCGATGAGCTCGGCGGCCGACAGCTTTTCATCCGCGGCATAGCCCCAGAACTCGCGCCGCACCCGCTGGTGCAGGCGCTCGGCGAAGGCTTCCGCCAGCCGGTCGGCCAGCACCTTGAGCATGATCGCGTTGTAGTCGTCGTGGCTCGCCTCGAAGCGCCGTACGCGATCTTCGATGCCGCCCGCGCAGACCGCGAATCCTCCCGCCCAGTCGGCGACGCCGCTCGCTTTGGGCGCCACGAAGTCGGCAAGGCACAAGTTCGCGCGGCCCTGCGGCTTGTGGTTCTGCTGGCGCAGGTTATGCCAGATCATGAGCTTCGAGCGCCGCGTCTCGTCGGCGTAGATCTCGATATCGTCGCCACCGACCTGCGCCGCCGGATGGAGCGCAAAGACGCCGTTCGCCTCGATCCAGCGCTCGCGAATGATCTGCCCGAGCATCTCATTGGCGTCGGCGAACAGCTTGCGCGCCTCGGTACCGACGACTGGGTCCTGCAGAATCCGCGGATAGGGTCCCGACAGCTCCCAGGCCTGGAAGAAGGGCGACCAGTCGATGTACTCGGCGAGCTCCGCCAGTGAATAGCTGCGCAGCACGGTGACACCGGTCGAGCGCGGGCGCGGCGGCAGATAGGCACGCCAGTCGGTTTGCAGGCCGAGGCGCCGCGCTTCGGCGATCGGGTGCAGGGGTCCGGGGCCGGCCTTTTGCTGGTGCTGGACACGGATCTTTTCGTAATCGGCGCGTACCTGTGCGACATAGGAGTCGCGCGAATCGGACAGCAGGCTCTGTACCGCCGGAACGCTGCGCGAAGCGTCGGGCACGTAGACCACCGGCCCCGAATAATTCGGCGCGATCTTCACCGCCGTGTGCGCGCGCGAGGTAGTGGCGCCGCCGATGAGCAGCGGTAGCTTCAGGCCCAGGCGCTCCATCTCGTGCGCGACGTGCGCCATCTCTTCGAGCGAGGGCGTGATCAGGCCGGAAAGCCCGACCGCGTCGGCTTTCTCGCGTTGCGCGGTTTCCAGGATGGTCTGTGCGGGGACCATCACGCCGAGATTGACGACATCGTAGTTGTTGCATTGCAGGACTACGGCGACGATGTTCTTGCCGATGTCGTGTACGTCGCCCTTGACCGTGGCAAGCACGATGCGTCCCTTGGCGCGCGGCGCTTCGCCGGTGCGCGCCTTTTCCGCCTCGATGTAGGGTATGAGGTGCGCTACCGCCTGTTTCATCACGCGCGCCGATTTCACCACCTGCGGCAGGAACATCTTGCCGGCGCCAAACAGCTCGCCGACGACATTCATGCCGTCCATCAGCGGCCCTTCGATCACCTGGATCGGGCGCGGCAACTTGAGGCGCGCTTCCTCGGTGTCGGCGATGATGTGCGCCGTGATGCCGTTGACCAGCGCGTGCGCCAGGCGTTGCTCGACGCTGCCGGCGCGCCAGGCTTCGTCCTTGCTCGTTTCCTTCGCGGCGCCTTTGACCCGCCCGGCGAGCTCCACCAGGCGCTCGGTCGCGTCCGCACGCCGGTTGAAGATCACGTCTTCGACATGCTCGCGCAATTCGGGGTTGATCTCTTGGTACACGCCGAGCTGCCCGGCGTTGACGATGCCCATCGACATTCCGGCGCGGATCGCGTGATAGAGGAAAGCGGTATGCATCGCTTCGCGCACCGCGTCGTTGCCGCGGAAGGAGAAGGAGAGGTTCGAGACGCCGCCCGAAACCTTGGTCTGCGGCAGGTTGGCGCGCAGCCAGCGCACGGCCTCGATGAAGTCGATGCCGTAGCGCGCGTGTTCTTCGAGTCCAGTCGCGATCGCGAAGATGTTCGGGTCGAAGACGATGTCCTCGGCCGGGAAGCCAGAATCCGTCAGCAACTTGTAAGCGCGCTGGCACACTGCGATGCGCCGCTCGAGCCTATCGGCCTGGCCTTTCTCGTCGAACGCCATGACCACGACCGCGGCGCCATAGCGGCGTGCGAGGCGTGCCTGGCGCATAAACGGTTCCTCGCCTTCCTTGAGCGAGATCGAATTGACGATCGGCTTGCCCTGCACGCACTTCAAGCCGGCCTCGATCACGCTCCACTTCGAGCTGTCGATCATCAACGGCACGCGCGCGATGTCGGGCTCTACCGCCAGCAGGTTCAAGAAGGTGGTCATCGCCTTCTCCGAGTCGAGCATCGCCTCGTCCATGTTGACGTCGATGACCTGCGCGCCGTTTTCCACCTGCTGGCGCGCCACCGACAGCGCGGCAGCGTAGTCGCCGGCGAGGACTAGACGCGCAAAGGCCCGTGACCCGGTGACGTTGGTGCGCTCGCCGACGTTCACGAAGAGCGACTGCTCGTCGATGTTCAGCGGTTCGAGACCGGAAAGGCGCAACGCTGGCGGCCGCGCCGCCGGCCGCCGCGGCGCAACGTCCGCGAGGGCATGCGAGATCGCGGCAATGTGCTCGGGCGTCGTGCCGCAGCAGCCGCCGGCGATGTTGATCCAGCCGCTGCTTGCCCACTCGCCGAGCTGCCGCGCCATGGACTCCGGCGTGTCTTCGTATTCGCCGAACGCATTGGGCAGGCCAGCGTTGGGGTGGACCGAGGTAAAGCTCTCGGCGAGCTTGGCGAGTTCCTCGACGTAGGGTCGCAGCTCTTTGGCCCCGAGCGCGCAATTCAGCCCGACGGCGAGCGGCCGCGCGTGGCGCACCGAGTTGTAGAACGCCTCCGCCGTCTGGCCGGACAGCGTGCGTCCCGAAGCGTCGGTGATGGTCCCCGAGATGATGACCGGCAGCCGCACACCGCGTTGCTCGAAGCTCGCTTCGATGGCAAACAAGGCCGCCTTGGCATTCAGCGTGTCGAACACCGTTTCGACGAGCAGCAAATCGACGCCACCTTCGAGCAGGCCTTCAATCGCCTCGGTGTAGGCGCTCACCAGGCCGTCGAAGTGGATCGCGCGAAAGCCTGGATCGTTCACATCCGGCGAGATCGAGGCGGTTTTGTTGGTCGGTCCGAGCACGCCAGCGACGAAGCACGGCCGTTGCGGCGTCTTCGCCTGCCATTCGCGCACCGCTTCTTTGGCCAGCTCGGCCGCGGCGCGATTGAGCTCGCGCGCGAGCGGCTGCATTGCATAATCGGCGAGCGCCACCGAGGTCGAGTTGAACGTGTTGGTCTCGATAATGTCGGCGCCGGCCTGCAGGTACTGCGTATGGATGTCGCGCACCAGCCGAGGCTGGGTTAGCGATAGCAGATCGTTGTGACCGCGCAGCTCGCGCGGCCAGTCGCGAAAGCGCGCGCCGCGGTAATCCTCCTCCGCGAGGCGCGCCCGCTGGATCATCGTGCCCATCGCGCCGTCGAGCACAAGGATCCGCTCGCGCAGCAGCGCTTCGAGCTTGGCGGCGGGCGAGGCAGGCGACACGGACGCTCCAATGAAAAAGCCCGTTCAGCTTTCGGCAGACGGGCCTGGTCGACGCGTCTCTTTAGCGGAATTTGTAACGCGCCCGCAAGCTGAACATCAAATCGGCGCGGAGGGTGGGAGTCTGCCCACGCCCTGCGCAAGTGTCAATCGCGGATGCCTATAATCGCGGCCTCCCATGAGCGCAGAGACGGAGTTCGGCTCGATCGTCAGCAGCCTGCCCTGCCAGGTGCACTGGGGCGACTGCGATCCTGCGGGCATCATCTTCTACCCCACCTACTTCCGCTGGATCGACGCGGCGAGCTGGGCGCTGTTCGAGCTGGCCGGCTTCGGGCCGAAGTGGATGCGTGACGAGCACATGGCTATGCCGCTCGTCTCTGCCGCCTGCGAATTCCTCGCGCCCGCGGCGCACGGCGATCGTTGCGAGGTGCGTTCGCGTATCGCGCGCTTCGGTGGCAAGTCGTTCGTCGTCGCGCACGACATCGTGCGCAACGATGGCGTCACGCTGGCGAAGGCCCAGGAAACGCGGGTCTGGGGCCGCTACGTGAGCGGTCCGGGTACGCCACTCAGGGGCGAAACTATCCCGCAAGACGTCAAACAACGCTTCCGCGCACGCTAGCCCAGTCGGCGAGCACGCGCTCGATCATCTGCGACGCGGCGCCGTAATGGTGCTGCGGCTCGAATAGCGCCGCCATCTCGGCCGCCGGCATCGCGCGCTTCGCTTCGCCATCGTTGCGCATGACCTCCAGCAGATGCGTGTTCTGCCGCATCGCCTGCTCGCAAAGCCTGTCGGCCAGCGCGCGTGATAGCCGCAACGAGACTGCCTCGGAGAACACGAGTCCCTTGGTGCGTTCCAGGTTGGCTCGCATCGCCTGGACATCGACCTGCAGCCCGCGCAGCACTTCCACCATGGCGGCAAGCGCGCTCGCGCCCGCGCAGGCGAGCTCGCGCAGCGTGAGCCACTGGCTCTGCCAGTGGCCAAGGCCGCGCTCGTGCTCTGGGTCCATCTGGTTGAGCAGGGTCGCTGCGAGGCCCGGTGCGCGGCGCGCCGCTTCCAGCGCTAGCAGACAGCCCGCCGGGTTGCGCTTGTGCGGCATGCTCGAGGAGCCGCCGCGCCCCGCTGCCGCGGGCTCGGCGAGCTCCCCGATCTCGGGTTGCATCGAGAGCGCAACGTCGCGTGCCATCTTCGCGCTGATCCCGGTCAGTACCGCGGTTTCGCATCCCAGACGAGCAAAGCGATCGCGCGCGCTGTGCCAGGTCACCGCGCTTTGCAATTGCAGGCGAGTGGCGAGCGCGTCGGCGAGCGCGCTGCCCTTGTCGCCGAACGCCGCCAGCGTGCCGCCGGCGCCGCCGAACTGAAGGGTGCCGGCGGCCGCGGCTGCGGCGCGGTATTGGGGCAGCGAATGCACGAGCGGCGCAAGCCACATCGCCACTTTCCAGCCGAACGGTACCGCAATCGCCGGTTGCAGCAGGGTGCGCGCGACGCTTGGCGTGTCCCGGTACCGGCGTGCGATCTCGGCCGCCGCGTCGCCCAGCTCGCGAGCGAGACTGTCCGTGCGCTCACTGGAGGCTTTGAGGCACATCGCCAGCGCCGAGTCGATGACGTCCTGGCTGGTCGCGCCGAAATGAACGAACCGTGCGGCCTCCTTGGACAAGGTCGCGACTTGCGCGGTCAGCTCGCGCACGAAAGGAATCGCGAGCGTGCCGGCGTGGCGCGCCGCCTGCGCCAGCGCGGCTGCATCGAAGCGCGCCCGCTCGCACACCTGCGCGATGACCTCGGCTTCCCGCTTGGGCACGATGCCCAGCCCGGCGCTGGATTGCGCCAGCGCGGCTTCGAATCGCGCCATCGCCGCAAGCAGCTGCTCGTCGCTGAGCGCTCGAGCGCAGTGCTCGTCGGCGAAGATGAGCTCGAGGCTCAGAAGTCGAAGAACACCGTTTCGTTCTTGCCCTGCAGGATCACGTTCCACTCGAGCGCGCCCTTGCCCTTTTCCTTGGCAATCAGCGTCGCGCGGCGCGCCGGCGCTACCAGCTTGAGCAGCGCATCGTCGGCATTCGCCGGCTCATTGGGAAAGTACATGCGCGTGGCGAGATGCTTGAGCATGCCGCGCATGAAGACCGAGACGACGAGATGCGGTGCCTGCAGTTCGCCCTCGGCGCCGGGCACTGGCCCGGGCTTGATGGTACGGAAGCGAAAGCCGCCGCGCGCATCGGTGGCGGCACGGCCAAAGCCCCGCCAGCCCTTCTGCAGCGGCTTTTTCTGCCGGTCTTCCGGATGCGCGTATTTGCCCTGTGCATTCGCCTGCCAGATTTCGATCAGCCCGTCGCTCACGCCGACACCATCACCGTCGATCAGGCGGCCCTGGATGGCGAAGCGCTCGCCGGCGATGCCGCGCGGCGCGATGTCCGTGGTGACGAGCCAATCGAGACCGATGTGGAGGTACGGCCCCACGGTTTGGTTGCCGGTGGCGTACAGGCTCATGGCATTTTCTCCAGCGGCGTCTCTTCGCGCCCGCGCAGCACGATGTCGAACCGGTAGCCGAGCGCCTGCTCGGGGATGGTGTGTTCCCAGTCGAATATGCCGACCAGGCGCACGCGTGCCGCCTCGTTGGCGATGCAGTTGTACATCGGGTCGAAAGCGAGCAGCGGGTCCCCGGGGAAATACATCTGCGTCACCATGCGCGTGAGGAACGCCGGGCCGAACAGAGAGAAGTGGATGTGCGCCGGCCGCCAGGCGTTGTAGTGGTTGCGCCATGGGTACTCGCCTGGCCGGATGGTGATGAAGCGATAACGGCCTTCCGCATCGGTCATGGTGCGCCCGGCGCCTGAGAAATTCGGATCGAGCGGCGCGTTGTGCTGGTCGGTCTTGTGCGGATAGCGACCGGCGGCGTTGGCCTGCCAAACCTCGACCAGCGTATGCGGCACCGCGCGACCGTTCTCGTCGAGCACGCGCCCGGCTACGACGATGCGCTCGCCGATCGGCTCGCCCTTGTGCTGACGCGTGAGGTCGTTGTCCGTGGGCTTGACCTCGTCCTGGCCGAAGATCGGCCCGGTGATCTCGGACAGTGTCTGCGGCGGCAGGACGAGCGGCTGCGTCGGGCAGCGCTTCTGCGTCGACGCGTAAGGCGGATAGTTGTATTCGGGCTGCGTTCCTGGATGCGGCCGGCGGTAGCGCAGCGGTTGTTTCATTCGGCGTCCGGTTGCTTGGCGGGCTGCGCGCGGTCGAAGGCTTCGAGCTGCATGCAGTTCTCGAACACGCGCATGGTTTTGGGATAGGTTGCGAGCTCGCTGTTATAGCGCTTCGCATTGAAGATCTGCGGCACCAGGCAGCAGTCGGCCAGGCTGGGTGCATCGCCGTGGCAGAACTTCCCGGGTCCCGGCCGCGCGAGCTCGGCTTCCAGCTTGGCGAGGCCATCCGCAATCCAGTGGCGATACCAGTTGTCGATCTGTTCCTGGGTCTGCCCCAGCGCGCGCTTCAGGTGCTGAAGCACGCGCAGATTGTTGAGCGGGTGGATCTCGGAGGCCACCAGATAGGCGAGAGCGCGCACCCGGGCCCGCGCCAGTGCCTCCTTGGGCAGAAGCGCAGGCGTCGGGTGCTTCTCGTCCAGCCATTCGATGATGGCGAGCGACTGGGTGAGGCGCGTGCCGTCGTCGAGCTCGAGCGTCGGCAGCAGCGCCTGCGGATTCACCTTCGCGTAGTCCGGCTGCCGATGCTCGCCTTTCGCGAGATGCACGAACACCGGCTGGTACGTCAGGCCCTTCAGGTTGAGCGCGATGCGCACGCGAAAGGCCGCCGAACTGCGGAAGTAGGTGTAAAGCTTCACAACGCCGGCGCGATCTTCACCTTGAGTTCGGTCACACCATCGATGGACGCAAGGAGTTCGTCGCCCGGCTTCACCGGACCGACGCCGGCCGGTGTGCCCGTGAAAATGACGTCGCCCGCCTCGAGCGTGTAGTGTTCCGAGAGGAATGCGATCTGCTCGGGCACCGACCAGATCATGTCGCCGAGGTCGGCGCGCTGGCGCTGCTTGCCGTTGACCTGTAGCCAGATCGCGCCCTTCGACGGATGGCCGATCCTCGACGCAGGAATAAGCTCGCTGCAGGGCGCCGATTCGTCGAAGTTCTTGCCGAAGTCCCACGGGCGTCCATGGTCCTTGCCCCACTGCTGCAGGTCGCGGCGCGTCATGTCCAGGCCCACGGCGTAGCCGAAGATGTGGTCGTTGGCCCGCTTCACGTCGATACGCCGCCCGCCCTTGTCGAGCGCGACGACCAGCTCGGTCTCGTAGTGATAGTTGGCGGTCTTTGCCGGGTAATGCACCTCGCCGCCGCGCGCCACGAGCGCGAACTCACTCTTCAGGAAGAAGAACGGCGTCTCGCGGCCATCGCCGCCCATCTCCTTCTGGTGCTCGGCGTAGTTGCGCCCGACGCAGAAGATGCGCCGCACGGGAAATTGCTCGGCGCTGCCCGCAACCGGCAGCGCGGGCGGCGTCCACAGGGGAATTGCGTAAGCCATGGGCTCCTCGAAAAGCCGCAATTCTATTCCGTGTACGATCGGCCCGACCCTGCCACCGGCCGACAAA
>DASWER010000326.1:0-1626 GCA_036394655.1 Burkholderiales bacterium | reverse complement strand
TGATCGCGCTCTACGAGCACAAGGTATTCGTGCAGGGCGTGATCTGGAACATCAACAGCTTCGACCAGTGGGGCGTCGAGCTCGGCAAGGAATTGGCCAATAAATTGCTCTCCGGGAGATAGACATGGACCAGGAAACCTTCAACTTAAGCATCCGCAAGTTCCTCAAGATGGTGGGCGTCAACTCGCAGCGCGAGATCGAGCAGGCGGTGCAGAAGGCGATCATGAGCGGCAAACTGCAGGGCGCCGAGACCCTGCCGGCGAAGTGCACCCTGGAGATCCCGGCGCTCGGCCTGAAGGTGCCTTTCGAGGGCGAGATCAAACTAAAATAGCGCTATGAACAAGGCGCGCGAATTCGACCAGTCGGTGGTGGCGGAGCTGAAGGCGCTGCTCGGCGATCGCGTCTCGACCTCGGCCGCAGTGCGCGAGCACCACGGCAAGGACGAGTCCTACTTCCCGTACGCGCTGCCCGATGCAGTCGTGTTTGTAAAGACAACCGAGGAAGTGCGCGACGTAGTGAACATTTGCCAGCGCCATCGCGTGCCGATGATTCCGTTCGGCGTCGGTACCTCGCTCGAGGGGCACATCCTCGCGGTGGAAGGCGGCGTCTCGATCGACCTGTCGCAGATGAACCAGGTGCTCGCAGTGCACGAGGCGGACCTCGACGCGGTGGTGCAGGCCGGCGTCACGCGCAAGCAGCTCAACGAATACATCAAGCACACCGGCCTGTTCTTTCCGGTAGACCCGGGCGCCGACGCCACCCTGGGCGGCATGGCGGCGACGCGCGCCTCCGGAACCAACGCGGTGCGCTACGGCACGATGCGCGAGAACGTGCTGTCGCTGAAAGTGGTGCTCGCCGACGGGCGCATCATCCACACCTCGCGCCGCTCGAAGAAATCCGCTGCCGGCTATGACCTGACGCGCCTGTTCGTCGGCTCGGAAGGCACGCTCGGCATCATCACCGAAGTCACGGTGCGCCTGTACCCGGTGCAGGAGGCGATGTCGGCCGCGGTGTGCGCCTTCGATTCGGTCGACGGCTGCACCAACACGGTGATCCAGACCATCCAGGCCGGCATCCCGATCGCGCGCTGCGACATCGTCTGCGACAAGACTGTCGCCGCGATCAACAAGTACAAGAAGACCGATTACCGCGTCGCTCCCACCGTGTTCTTCGAGTTCCACGGCTCCAACAGCTCGGTGGTCGAGCAGGCAGAGGCGGTGCAGGCCATCGCCAAGGAGCACGGCGGCAAGGACTTCATCTGGGCGACCAAGCCGGAGGAGCGCACCCAGCTGTGGCAAGCGCGGCACGACGCGTACTTCGCCTGCCTGCAGATCCGCCCCGGCTCGCGCGCGGTGTCGACCGACGTCTGCGTGCCGATCTCGCGGCTCGCCGAATGCGTGCACGAGACCATGGAGGACGTGAAGGACTACATCGCGCCGGTGCCGCTGCTCGGCCACATCGGCGACGGCAACTTCCACCTGATGTTGCTGGTCGACCCGGCGAAGCCCGAGGAGACCGAGATCGCCAAGACCTTCAACAAGCGCCTGGTCGAGCGCGCGCTGCGCATGGAAGGCACCTGCACCGGCGAGCACGGCGTCGGCATGGGCAAGATGGGCTCGATGCGCC
>DASWER010000325.1:0-2325 GCA_036394655.1 Burkholderiales bacterium | reverse complement strand
TCCATGGGCGCAGGGTATCGAGCGCGGTTCGCGCCTTTGCGACGGACTTGCCTTGGTTTGCGACAACTGTAACGCCGCGCCGATCAGCGGTCGGCGAGCCAGTGCGTCGACTTGGTGGACTCGCCTTTCGCCAGGAACCGGTTCGCGCGGCGCTGGATCTCGCGGTCGGCAACGCTCACGCGCTCGTGCTGGCGCAGGTGCTCGGTCCACGATTCGTCCATGAACGACTCGAGGTAGCGCGCCGGCTCGGCCGAATCGTGGAACAGCTCCCAGAAGAACGCGCCGTTGCGCCGGCGCATCTCGCGCACGTCGCGCATCGCCGCGACGAACTCGGCGCGATGCGCGGGGTCGACGCGGTATTCGATCGTGACCATGACCGGCCCGCTGTCGGGCTCGGGAGCCTCGGCGACGAGCGGCGCCTCCCAGTGCATCGAGGGCGTGAAATCGGGCGCCTTGCCGTCGCGCAGGCGGAAGCGCCAGGTGAGCGCGATGGCGATCAACATCCCGGCGGCGGCGGTGGTCAACGCCGCCGGAATGCCGATCAGCGTCGCGACCTGTCCCCACAGGATGCTGCCAAGCGCCATGCCGCCCATGAACACCACTACGAATGCCGCGAGGCCGCGCGCGCGCACCCAGTCGGGCAGGGTTAGCTGCGCCGAGACCTGCAGCGCGGCGAGGATCGCGATCCACGCCACGCCGGTCGCGAGCATCGCCACCATCAGAAGACCGAGGTTGTGCACCTGCGCGAGCACCAGAGCGGCGAGCGCATAAAGCACGCTCGCGCCCGCCACCATCGCGCTGCGCGAGAACTTTTCTCTCACTCGCGGCAGCAGCATCGCGCCGGCCACCGCGCCGACGCCGATGCAGGTCAGCAGCAGGCCGTAAGTCTCCGGTCCGCGCCCGAGCTCGCGGCGCACGACCAGCGGAAACAGCGACCAGGTCGCGCTGGCAAAGATGAAGAAGGCCGCGCCGCGCACCAGCACCGCCTGCAGCGCGCGCGTGTGCGTGATGAACCGCAAGCCGACGCGCAGCGCGCTCAGGAACCGCTCGGCGGGCAGCGCCGTGTCGCGGGACGCGCGCCGCCAGCGCGCGAGCACCACCAGAACACCGATGGAGGACAGCGCGTCCAGCGCGAAGACCAGCCAGGGCCCGACGGACGCGATCAGCACGCCGGCGATCGCCGGACCGATGGCGCGCGAGATGTTGATGCCGATGCTGTTAAGCGCGACGGCCGCGGGCAGCTCCTCCGCCGGCACGAGCTCCGGGACGATCGCCGACCACGCCGGCATCATCAGCGCGGTGCCGACCCCCACGGCGAAGCTGAAGGCGAGCAGCGACCATGGCTGGATCAGTCCGAGCGCCGCGAGCACGGCGAGCGAGCCGATCACGATGAAGAAATAGACCTGCACCGCCATCAGCAGCCGGCGGCGATCGACGATGTCGGCGATCGCTCCCGCCGGCAACGCGAGCAGCATCACGGGTAGCGTGTCTGCCGCGGCCACCAGCGCGACGATCGACGCCGACGACGTGAGCGAGGTCATCAGCCACCCGGAGCCGACGTCGTGCATCCAGGTGCCGATGTTCGAGACCAGCGTAACGATCCACAGCGCGCGAAACAGCCGGTTGCGCAGCGGGCTCCACGGCGACTGCGGATTCAGTAAAGACCCGGGATGAGCTCGATCATGCAGCCGACGATAAAGGCCGCCGAGCAGGAAATCCAGAAGTATTCAGAACACTTCCGACCAGATCAGGAAAATGCCGAGCAGGAATACCAGGGCGATCACCGGGACGTACGGTATCCAGCGCACGATGCGAGAGCGTTCGTCGGATTCGTCTTCAGCGGAAAGTCTTGCATCGGTCACTCCATGAACCAGCCATGGCTCACGATCAGGGATTGACCGGTGAGCGCGACGTGAATCAGCGGCTTGCCGCGCTCCAGGCGTCGATGCCGCCCGCGAGCGGGCGCACCTGGCGAATGCCGCTACGCCTGAGAAGCAACGCCACCTTCACCGCGGTGGCGTCGTTCGGGCAGGCGCAATACACCACCACGCTGCGCTCGAGCGGGATCTCGGTGATCGGGCGGCCGCGATCGTCGAGGTCGACCAGCAGCGCGCCGGGAATCACGCGCGGATCGAGCTTGCGATGCGTGCGCGAGCGCACGTCAAGCACGACGGGGGCGTCGCCGCGAGCCATCATTTCCTGGAGCTCCGCCACGGCGATGCGCGAAGTGCGCAACGAGTTGAGGAAGCGGCGGCGAATCAGCCACCGGTACGCCACGTAGAGCGCCACCAGCAGCCCGGCGATGAGCGCGGCGTGGCCGCCGAG
>DASWER010000324.1:0-5980 GCA_036394655.1 Burkholderiales bacterium | reverse complement strand
CGGGCCCGCCTGCAGCAACTCCCGCGCGAGATCGGCGCAGCCGTGGAGCAAGTGCTCGCAGTTGTCGAGGATGAGGAGCATGTCCCGGTCCTTGAAATGGCGCACCAGCGCTTCGCTCACCGGCCGGCCGGCGGCTTCCTTGACGCCCAGCACGGTCGCGACCGCCTGCGGCACGAGCCGCGGGTCACGCAGCGTCGCGAGCTCGACAAGCCAGACGCCATCGGCGAAATCCGGCAGCACCTGTGCGCCGAGCTCGAGCGAGAGGCGACTCTTGCCGATGCCGCCAAACCCGAGCAGCGTGAGCAGCCGCGATTGCGCGAGCAGCTTCGCGACATCGGCGAGCTCGCCCTCGCGCCCAATGAACGAGGTGAGCTGCAGCGGCAGGTTGTTCGGCGTCGCTTCGAGCACGCCGCTCGCGTAATGCGCCGGCACCGCCGTGCCTTCGGGAATCACGTGCCAGATCGCCACCGGCTCGTCGATGTTCTTCAGCCGCTGGCGTCCGGCGAAGCGCGCGTTCAGGGCGACCTGATCCTTCACGCTGTCGTACAGCGACTGGCTCATGCACAGGCCGCCGGGCCATGCCTTGGCCTGCAGGCGCGCGGCGATATTGACGCCGTTGCCGTAGACGCTGCCGTCGGGCTTCTCCATCACGTCGCCCAGATGCACGCCGATGCGAACGCGCATGCGCCGGTCTTCGACTATGGAGGCCGAAGCCGCTTCGAGAGCTTTTTGTACCGCGAGCGCGGCGTCGACCGCGCCGGCGGCGGTATCGAACACGGCGAGCACCGAATCGCCGGCCATGTCGATGACCCGCCCGCCGCTCGCTTCGATCCGCTGCCGGAACACGGCGCGCGCGTCATCCAGCGCCGCGACCGTGGCGCCGGCATCCGCGGCCATGAGCCGCGCGTACCCTGCCACGTCCGCGGCGAGGATCGCCGTCAGCCGCTGCCTGAGTCCCCCGCTCACACGGGGAATGCTACGCCGTCAGCGCCAGCCGTGGCGCCAGTGGGGCCCGCGGTAGTAGCCGTAAGAGGCGTATGGCCGCACCACCACGACCGGTGGCGGCGGCGCGGCATACACGACCGGCGCGGGGCCGTAGGGTACGACCGCGCAACCGGCGAGCGAGGCGCCCGAGACTGCGAGTGCGATCAATAGTGTCTTCATGCCTTCATTCAACGCTCGACGAACGCGCGCGTCTGTGCCAAGTTGTTACAACATCTTTCGGGGAGAGAGGCGAATGCGCTGGAAATTGTCTGCACTGAGCCTGTGCGTGCTCGTGCCCCAGGCCGGGGCGCAAACGCTCGACTACGATTTCTTCAAGGCACAGGTCGAGCCGGTCTTCCTGCAGCAGCGCGCCAGCCACGCCCGCTGCTATATGTGCCATGGCGAGCGCAGCAACAACGCCTTAAAACTGGAAACACTCCCCGCGGGCGCCAAATTCTGGAGCGACGAGCAGTCGCGCAAAAACTTCGCGGTGGTTTCGCGCCTGGTGGTTCCCGGCAAGCCCGAGCAGAGCCTGCTGCTATTGCATCCGCTCGCGCCCGAGGCCGGCGGTAGCGCCTATCACTCCGGCGGCCGCCAGTTCGAGAACAAGGACGACCCGGGCTGGAAAGCCTTCGCGCGCTGGGTGCGCGGCGGCTAGCGCAGCACCAGGGTGTTGATGCGCTTCGGCACCTCGCCGACCGGCACCGTCGCGACGAGCTTGATGGCGGCGGTATCGATCACCGACACCGAGCGCGCCGCGGCGTTGGAGATGTAGAGCAGCTTGCTGTCCGGGGTGAAGGTCACCCAGTTCGGCACCGCGCTGATCGGCTTGCGCCCATCGACCTTGAGATCGGGCAGCGCCGCGTGCCCGAGGAGCTTCAGCTCCGGCAGCGCGTAGGCATACACCGCGTTCGCCGAGATGCTCGTCACCCACAGGGTTTTGTTGTCGGGCGCCACACCCATGCCATGCGACGGCGAGTCCAGGCGCCGCTCCTGCACGCCGAAGCCATTGTCGGGCAGCTTGATGCGGTCGACTTCCTTGCGCGTGGCGAAATCCACCACGGCGAAGCCGTTGAGGTTGGAAAGCTGCACGAAGATGCGCCGTGTCGAGCCGTCGGGCGCCCTTTCCATCGTCATCGGGCGCACGCCTTCATCGAGCTTCAGCTCCCAGGCGATCTTTTCGCTGGCGAGGTCGATCACCGTGAGAATCTTGGTGCGGATCGAGCCGGTGATCACGTATTTGTTGTCCGGCGTCACGTACACGTTGTGCAGGCGCCCGTTCACCGGGATAGTCTTCGCCACGCTGAGCTCGGTGGTATCGATCACGTCCAGCGCGCCCGGATCCTCGGCGATGCCGACCACCACGCGGCCGCCATCCTTGGTCGTCGCGATGTTGTTCGGATGGCCGCTCAGCTTGACCTTGGAGACCAGCTTGCCGCTCGCGCGGTCGAACACATCCAGCGTGCGATCGGACTCGTTGCTCACATAGACGCGCTTGCCATCTGGCGAGAAGTCGACGCCATGGGCGCCCTCGATGCCGGGGATCACCTGCACCACCTTCTGCGTCGCCGGGTCGATCACGTGGACGCTGTCGCCGGCGCTGTTGGTGACGTAGATGCGCACGGTCTCTGCGGCCGCGGGCAGCGTGGTGAGCGCGAGGGCGGTGGCGAGGGCTTGCAGGCGGATGCGCATGGCGAACCTCCCGGGTTTCATTCGATGACGATATTACCTTCGCGAGCGACCTTGAGCCACTTTGCATAATCCTCGCGCACCAGGGCGGCGAATTCGGCCTGGCCCATGTCCATCACCTCGACGCCCATCGCGCGGTAGCGCTCGCGCACCGCTTCGTTGGCCATCGCTTTGCGCAGCGCCTGCGCCAGTTTCTCTACGACCGGAGCGGGCGTCCCGGCGGGCGCGAAGATGCCGGTGAAGGTGGCCGCCTCGAAGCCCTTGACGCCGAGCTCGTCGAGCGTCGGCACGTCGGGCAGCAGCGGCGAGCGCTTGAGCGAGGTGATGGCGAGCGCGCGGATGCGGCCTTCGCGGATGTGGCCGATCGACGCGGTGAGCTGATCCATCATCGACTCGACCTGGCTGCCGATGAGATCGGTGAGCGCGGGGCCGCTGCCCTTGTAGGGCACGTGCAGGAGCTTGAGGTTCGCCTGGCGCATGAAGAGCTCGATCGCGAGGTGGTTCGACGAGCCGTTGCCCGCCGAGGCGACGCTCAACTGTCCCTGCTTCGCTTTCGCGAGCGCCACATAGTCCGCGAACGTCGCCGCCGGCGTCTTCGGCGCCACGGTGAGCACGATCGGCACCGTCTGGATCGGGCCGATGGCGACGAAGTCCTTCAGCGGATCGAAGCTCAGGCTCTTCCAAACGGCTGGCCCTGCCGTAATCGTTCCGCTCGAGCCGAGAAGCAGCGTGTAACCGTCCGGCGGTGACTTCGCCACGGCCTCGGTGCCAATCCTGCCGCCGGCGCCGGCGCGGTTCTCGACAATCACCTGCTGCCCGAGCGTCTCGCCGAACGCCGGCGCGACGGAGCGCGCGGTGATGTCGACGTTGCCGCTCGGCGGCCACGGCACGACGATCCGAACCGGCCGATTGGGAAATTCCTGCGCGTGCGCGCTCGCCGCGAGCACCGCGAGGCACAAACCGAGGTAAATTGCGCGCATGAGCAAAGCCAGGGTGACGAACCTCCGCAAGCATTATCCCGAACTCTCGCCGGACAGGACCTAATGTACGTCGTCGAGCGCTACGCGCAGTGGGCTGCCGACTGGCGCTCGCAGCCGATATCGCCGGAAGTGCTGCACCACGCACGGCGCGCGGTGATCGACTGGCATGCCGCGCTCCTTCCCGGCGGCGTGGTGCCGCCGGCGACGCTGCTGAAAAGAGCGCTCGCCGACGAGTTCGACCGGGGCAGTATGCGCGCCGCGGCACTCATCAACGGCGCCGCTGCGCATACCGTCGAGGTTGACGACATCTATCGCGACGGCATCTACCATCCCGGCGCGCCGACCATCGCCGCCGCGCATGCGCTGGGTTTCGAGCAGAAGAACTTCCTGCGCGCAGTGATCGTCGGCTACGAAATCTCGACGCGCATCGGTGCGGCGATGGGCCGCGCGCATTACCGCTACTGGCACAACACCGGCACCATCGGCTGCTTTGGGGCCTGCGCTGCGGCGGCCGAGCTGCTGAAGCTGGACGCAAAGCGCTTCGCACATGCGCTCGCCACGGTAGCCACGTTCGCTGCCGGGCTGCAGCAGGCCTTCCGCATGGACTCGATGTCGAAGCCGCTGCATGCCGGGCACGCCGCCGAGGCCGGCGTGACCGCGGCGCTCGCCGCGCGCGAAGGCGTCACCGGCTCGCTCGACGTGCTGGAAGGCGAGGCGGGCTTCGGCCGCGCGATGGGCGACAACCCCGATTGGGAGACGGCGCTGGTCGGCCTCGGCCGCGACTTCCACATCACGCGCATGACGTTCAAGAACCACGCCTGCTGCGGCCATACCTTCGCGGCGATCGACGGCGCACTCGCTCTGAAAGCAAAATTGGCTGTCGCGCCGGCCGATATCGAGCGCGTCGAGGTCGGCACCTACCGCGCCGGCGTCGAGGTGGCGCATTACGAAGAGCCACGCACGCCGGCCGAGGCGCGCTTCTCGATGAAGTACGTCGTCGCCACCGCGCTCACGCACGGCAGCGTGCGCCTGGCGGCTTTTGAATCTCCCAGGTTGATGAATGCCGAGACGCGTGCGCTGATGAGCCGGGTTTCCGTGGCGCTGGATCCGGAGCTCGATGCCAGCTTCCCGCGCCAGCGCGCGGCGCGCGTCGCCATCACGGTGCGCGGCCGGCGCGAGGAGCTGCTGCAGCCGACGCGCAAAGGCGATCCCGATCTGCCGCTGAGCGATGCCGAGCTCAATAGCAAGTTCCTCGAGCTCGCCGCTCCCGTCATCGGCAAGGAGCCAGCGCAGTCGCTGCTCAGGCGGCTGTGGAAGCTGGAATGCGACTAGCGAAGGCGCTCTTCGCGCCGCGCGCGGTCGCGCTTATCGGCGCCTCGGGCGATGCGCGCAAGAACACCGCCCGTCCGCAGCGCTTCCTGCGCAAGCATGGCTATGCCGGCCGCATCGTGCCGATCAACGCCACGCGCGACGAGGTGCTCGGCGAGCGCGCCTACCGGCGTCTCACGGATGTCCCGGGTGAAATCGATCATGCGTTCGTCATGGTCGAGGAGGTCGAGGAGGCGCTCGAGGACTGCGCGCGCAAAGGCGTCGCTGTCGCCAGCATCTATAGCAACGGTTTCGCCGACGCGGGCGCCGAGGGTGCCGAGCGGCAGAAAAGGTTGGCACTCAGGGCAGCGGCGCTGGGCGTGCGGGTGCTCGGTCCGAACAGCATGGGCGTGGTCAATCTGCCGGGGCGCGTCGCGCTCACCGTCAACGCAGTGCTCGAGATGGACGCGCCGCCGACCGGCAGCACCAGCCTGGTCTCGCAGAGCGGCACCATGCTCGGCACGCTGCTCTCGCGCGGCGCGGCGCGCGGCCTCGGCTACGCCAAGCTGATCTCGGTCGGCAACGAGGCCGACCTCGGCGTCGCCGAGCTGGTCGAGTTGCTGGTCGAGGACGCGGACACGCGCGTGATCGCATTGTTTCTGGAGGCGGTGCGCAACGCCGCCCGCTTGGCAGCCGCAGCACGCAAGGCGCACGCCGCCGGCAAGCCGATCGTCGCCTACAAGCTCGGCCGTTCCCCGCTCGGCGAAGAGCTCGCGCGCACCCACACCGGGGCGCTCGCCGGGATGGACGCCGCGCTGGACGCGTACTTCCGCGACTGCGGCATCGTGCGCGTCGATATGCTGGAGACGCTGATCGAAATTCCACCGCTTTTGAATGGACGGCGACCGAGGGGGCCTGCGGGCGCACCGCGTGTCGCTGTGGTGACCACCACCGGCGGCGGCGCGGCGAGCGTGGTCGACCGGCTGGGCTTGCACGGCATCGAGCTCGCCTCGATGCAT
>DASWER010000323.1:0-4813 GCA_036394655.1 Burkholderiales bacterium | reverse complement strand
CAGCTTGATGTTGGTGACGCGGATGCTGCGCGACTCGAGGATCGCTGCGAGGGACGCGGCGGCGATGCCTTTCCCTAACGAGGAAACTACACCACCGGTTACGAAAACATACTTAGCCATCTACCTATCGCGTGGTGAGATCCGCAAGTTTACAGGATTTTTCTTTTTGTCGTTAAAGATAGCGCCGGCTCGTCGTTCCCCGCGCATGCGACTTCACAGCTTCGTCAATCCACGTACACCCACTGGGTCTCGACCCAGTTGTCGGCGCGATGCACCACGCGGATGTTTTCCCGCATCGCCCACGGAATCACCTGGCGGTGCAGCGGCACGTGGTGGATCTGGGCGTTGTGCTCGGCAAGCGCCTCCGCGATGAGCTTCTTGCGCTTTGCGGCATCGGACTCGACGTGCTGCGCGTCGATCAGCTGGTCGAGCTTCTGGTTGACGTAGCTGCCCCAGTTCCAGTCGCCCTTGCCCTTGCCGTCGGGGCTGTGCAGCACCGGCGTGAAGATGGTGTCGGCGTCGGTGATGGCGCCGCCCCAGCCCAGCAGGTAGGCGCTGGTGTCGCGTTTCGGCATGCGCGCGAAGAAAATCGCCCGCGGTTGGGCGTTGACGCGCACCTTGAGGCCGATCTTGGCCAGCATTGCGGCCACCGCGACGCAGATCTGCTCGTCGTTGATGTAGCGGTTGTTCGTGCAGTCGAGCTGGAAGCCGAAGCCGTTCTGGTAGCCCGCCTCCGTCAAGAGCTGCTTCGCTCGGCCGACGTCATACGACAGGCGCTTCTCCGCCTCCGGATTGGAGGCCAGGATCGACGGCGTAATGCCGCCGGTCGGCATCGCCTGCCCGCGCATGGTCACGTTCTTCAGCGCCTCGATGTCGATCGCCCGGTAGACCGCCTCACGCACCCGGCGGTCCTTGAATGGATTCTTGCCCTTGACGTCGGCATAGAGCAGCTCGTCGCGGCTCTGGTCGAAGCCAAAGAAGAGGATGCGGTTCTCCACCCCTTCGACGATCCGGATGCCCTGCTGCCGGCGCAGTCGCGGCACGTCCTGTGGCGGCGGGTCGAGGATCAGGTCGACGTTGCCGGAGATCAGCGCCGATACGCGCGTCGGATCCGATTTGATGGAGAAAAACGTCACCTCGGTGACGTTGCCGGCGGGCTTGCCCCACCAGTTCGGGTTGCGCACCATGACCGTCTTCACGTCCGGCTCGCGCGACTTGAGCATGTAAGGGCCGGTGCCGTTGGCGTGCAGCGAGGCGAACGACTCCTCTTTCTTCGAGAAATCGAGCGGCCGCTCGACCTTGTTCTTCACGCTCCAGGCCTTGCTCATGATCTGCACCAGCGTGGCGTGCTCGAGCAGGATGGGATTGGGCTCCTGGAGCTTGAACTCGACCGTGGTGTCGTCGATCTTGCGCGGCTTGCCCAGCGCGATGGCGTAGACGCGGATCTGCGAGGTCACCTCGCTTGCGCGCTGTACCGAGAACAGCACATCGTCCGCAGTGAACGGCGTGCCGTCGTGGAACTTCACGCCCTTGCGCAGCGTGAAGCGCCAGGTGAGCGGATCGATCTGTTTCCACTCCGTGGCGAGCACCGGCACGATCTCGAGCTGGCGACCGCGGTTCACCAGCGTCTCGTACATCTGGCCGTTGACGCTGTTGGTCAGGAGCTCGTTCTGCGAGTGCGGATCGATGGTCTGCGGGTCGCCCTGGCTCGCCCAGCGAAACGGCCGCGCATCCGCCGCCGAGAACGCCGCCGCTAGTGCCAGCGCGGCGATGGCAGAATCGAGCCTCATGAGCCCGCGAGGTTACCTCAGGCAGCCGAGCATTGCTGCCGACGCGATCGTATTTGTCTGCGACGACGATCTGTGGCGCGTCGACGCCGCCGGCGGAGTTGCCCGGCGGCTGACCGCGGGGCTGGGCGAGGTCGGCGCGCCGAGCCTTTCCCCCGATGGCCGCTGGCTCGCCTACGTCGCACGCGACGAGCAGCATCCCGAGGTCTATCTGATGCCGGCCGAGGGCGGCCCGGCGCGCCGCATGACCTGGCTCGGGCCGGACGTCATCGTGCGCGGCTGGACACCGGAGGGGGCGATCCTCTTCGTCACCACCTGGGGCCAGCCGTTCTTTCGCAACTACCGCGCTCACACGCTGGACGTCGAAGGCGGCCTGCCCTCGCTTCTTCCCTACGGGCAAGTGAACCACCTCGCCTTCGGTTCGAAAGGCGCCAAGGTCATCGGCCGCAATACCGCCGACCCGGCGCGCTGGAAGCGCTATCGCGGCGGCACCGCCGGAGCGCTCTGGGTCGACGCGAGCGGCGGCGGTGAGTTTCGCCGTCTCGAGATGCTGAAGGGAAACATCACCAGCCCGATGTGGCTCGGCAACCGCATCTGGTTCCTCGCCGATCACGAGGGTGTCGGCAACCTGTACTCGTGCGCTCCCGACGGCGGCCAGCTGCGCCGCCATAC
This sequence comes from Burkholderiales bacterium, assembly GCA_036394655.1. Taxonomy (GTDB): domain Bacteria; phylum Pseudomonadota; class Gammaproteobacteria; order Burkholderiales; family SG8-39; genus SCGC-AG-212-J23. The sequence continues at coordinate 2,354 of DASWER010000323.1, read as the reverse complement.
CGACCACGACGACTACTACGCGCGCCATGCAGCGACCGATGGCCGGCGCATCGTGTACCAGTGCGGCGCCGACGTCTGGCTCTTCGACCCAGCCAAGGATGCGAGCCAGCGGCTGGAGATCGAGGTGCGCGCCCATCGCACCCAGGCGGCGCGCAAGTTCGTGCCACCCGCCGAGTTCCTGGGGGGCTACGACCTCCATCCAGCTGGGCACAGCGTGGTAGCGGACGTGCGCGGCAAGCTCTTTTCCTTCGCGCTTTGGGAAGGCGCGGTGCGCCAGCACGGCGCGCCGGAGGCACTGCGCCTGCGTCACGGCCGCTGGCTCGCCAATGGGAGCCTAGTAGCGGTCAGTGACGCCTCGGGCGAAGAGCGGCTGCAGGTCTTCGCCGATGGCGCCGAGCGCACGCTCGAGGCCGACATCGGCCGCGTCGTCGCCATGGAAGCCTCCCCGAGCGGCAAGCAAGTCGCCATCGCCAACCATCGCAACGAAGTGCTGCTCGCCGACCTCGACAAGAACACGGTGCAGGTCATCGCGCGCAGCGAATTCGGCCGCAGCGAATCGCTCGCCTGGTCGCCCGACGGCGCCTGGCTCGCGTTTGCGTCCGCCGTCACCTCGCGCACCAGCGCGATTCGCCTGTATGAGCTCGCATCGGCGCGCACCCTGTCCGCAACCAGCGGCGACTTCCGCGACTACGCGCCCGCCTTCGATCCGGACGGACGCTACCTCTACTTCCTTTCGGTGCGCACCTTCGATCCGGTGTACGACAGCGTGCACTTCGATCTCTCGTTCCCGCGCGGCGGGCGGCCCTATCTCGTCGCGCTGCAGGCGCGCGGCAAGCCGCCGTTCGATCCCGAGCCGCGCGGCCTCGCCAAGCCGCCGGAGAAGGAACCACCGAAGGCGCAGCCGCTCAAGGTCGATGCCGAAGGGCTCGATGGTCGCGTGGCCGCGTTCCCGGTGCCCGAAGGCCGCTACAGCCAGATCGCCGGCCTGCACGGCAAGGTGATCTGGAGCGTATTCGACGTCGCCGGTGCGCATGGCCGGGGCGGGCTCGGCGAGCGGCCCGGACGGCTCGAGTGCTTCGATTTCGCCACGCTGCATCGCGAGACCCTCGTCGACAAGATCGATTCCTTCTCGCTTTCGCGCGACGCGAAGACGATGCTGATGCGCGAAGGCAAGCGGCTGCGCGCGCTCGAAGCCGGAAAGAAGCCGGATGACAAGGCCGCCGAAGGCCATCCGCCGCATTCGCGCCAGACCGGCTGGATCGACCTCGAGCGCGTGCGCGTCTCGGTCGAGCCGGCGCTGGAGTGGCGCCAGATGCTGCGCGAGGTGGCGCGCCTGCAGCGCGATCAGTTCTGGGTCGCCGACATGTCCGGCATCGACTGGCAGGCCGCGGTGCGCAAATACGAGCCGCTGCTCGGAAGAGTGGCCACGCGCGGCGAGCTCTCCGACCTCATCTGGGAGATGCAGGGCGAGCTCGGCACGTCGCACGCCTACGAGATGTTGGGCGATCACCGCCGGCCGCCGGGCTGGACCCTCGGCGCGCTCGCCGCGGACTTTCGCGGCAACGAGATCACTCATATCGCGAGCGGCGACGCGTGGGAGCCGGCCGCCGATTCGCCGCTCAACGCCATCGGCGTCGAAGCGCGCGTCGGCGAGCGCGTACTGGCGGTCAATGGCCAACCGGTGACGCGCGAGCGTCCGGTGACTTCCCTCCTCGTGCATCAGGCAGGCGCAAAGGTTGAATTGACCATTGAGGGAGAAGGCAAGCGCACGGCCCTGGTCACGCTGCTGAAGGACGAGGTGCCGGCGCGCTATCGCGACTGGGTGGAGCGCAACCGGCGCTGGGTGCACGAGCAATCGAAGGGCCGCGCCGGCTACCTGCACCTGCCGGACATGATGTCGGCCGGCTTCGCCGAATTTCATCGCTACTTCATCGTCGAGTGCGAGCGCGACGGGCTGATCGTGGATCTGCGCTACAACCGCGGCGGGCACGTCTCGCAGCTGCTGCTCGAGAAGCTCGCGCGCAAGCGCATCGGCTACGGCTTCGCGCGCTGGGAGCGCCCGTTCCCCTATCCCGAGGATTCGCCCTTCGGCGCGCTGGTCGCGCTGACCAACGAGCACGCCGGCTCCGACGGCGACATCTTCTCGCACGGCTTCAAGGCGATGAAGATCGGCCCGCTGATCGGCAAGCGCACCTGGGGCGGCGTCATCGGCATCTGGCCGCGCCACCGCCTGGTCGACGGCACCGAGACCACGCAGCCCGAGTTCTCATTCTGGTTCACCGATGCCGGCTGGTCGGTCGAGAACTATGGCGTCGACCCCGACATCGACGTCGACAACGCGCCGCAGGACTACG
>DASWER010000322.1:0-1797 GCA_036394655.1 Burkholderiales bacterium | reverse complement strand
CGCTTGATCTCGACGCCCGAGTCCTTGAGGTAGTCGAGCCAGGTGGCGTGCGTGGTGATGAGGTGATAGTCGTCGAAGCTGTTCTCGACCAGCAGCTTCCAGTTCGCGCGGATGTCGTACTCCTGCGTGCCGTGGATCACTTCCATGCGGCCGGAGGGCGACTGGTCGAGCACCAGGTCGATGTACTCGGTAGCGCGGCCAAGATAGTCCTTGAGCGCCACCGCGTTGGCATCGAAGTTGAGGAACACGAAGCCGCGATAGACCTCCACCCTTGGAGGTGCCACCAGGCCGAGCTGGTTCTTGTCGAAGTTCGGCGGATAGGCGCTCTGCCCCGGCACCGCATAGAGGCGGCCGTCGCGATCGTAAGTCCAGCCGTGATAGAAGCAGGTGTAGCGCTGCGCGTTGCCCTCGGCCTCGCGGCACACTACGGTGCCGCGATGGCGGCAGGTGTTGAGGAAAACGCGCAGCTCGCTCGAGCTGTCGCGGCAGAAGAGGATCGGCCGGCCGCAGACGGTGCGCGTCTTGAAGTCGCCGGGCGCGCGCACCTCGGACTCGTGCCCGACGTAGAGCCAGCAGCGCTCGAAGATGCGTTCGCGCTCGGCGGCGAAGATTGCCGGGTCGACGAGCGCGGCGCGGTTGATTTCGAAACGCTGTGCCTGAGGCTCGTTCAGGACCAGCGGCGTGGCACTCATGTCTTCCATAATAGGGGAATGACGCGCCTGCTGGCTCTGCTGTTTCTCGTCTGCGCGGTCCCGGTCGTCGCGCAGGACTATCCGTCCCGCCCGATCCACATCATCGTGCCTTACACGCCCGGCACCGGCGCCGACATCCTCTCGCGGCTGCTCGGCCCGAAGCTCGGCGAGCGCTGGAAAGTCCCGGTGGTCACCGACAACAAGGCGGGCGCCACCGGCAACATCGGCGCGGAGTACGTCGCGAAGAGCGCGCCCGACGGCCATACGCTGCTGTTCGTCGCCACCTCGTTCGGCACCACGCCGGCCCTCAGCAAATCGCTGCCCTTCGATCCGGTGTCGAGCTTCGCGCCGGTCGCGCTCGTGGCCACGAGCGGCCTGGTGGTGGTGGTCAACCCGCAGCTTGCGGCGCGCTCGATGCGCGAGTTCATCGATCTGGTAAAGCGCGAGCCGGGCAAGCTGCACTACTCGTCGCCCGGTAATGGCGGGCCGCAGCACATGGCGATGGAGCTTCTCAAGCTGCAGACCGGCATGGACATCGTCCACGTGCCTTACAAGGCGGCCGCCGGCGCGCTCGCCGACGTCATCGGCGGCCACGTCGACGCGATGATCTCGGCGATACAGACCGCGCATCCGCAGGTCCAGGCGGGCAAGCTGCGCGCGCTCGGCGTCATGAGCGCGGAGCGCTCGCAGGCCTTTCCGGACGTGCCGACGCTCAAGGAGCAGGGGCTGCCGGATCTGGAAGTCGAGACCTGGTACGGCGCGTTCGCGCCGGCGGGAACGCCCGCTGGCGTGGTTTCCCGCCTGAACGCCGACATCAATCAGGTGCTCAAGGATCCCGGCATCCGCGAGCTCCTCGCCAAACAGGGCATGATCCCCATCGGTGGCCCGCCCGAGCGCATGGGCGATCTCGTCAAGAGCGAGCTCGCGCGCTGGACCCGCGTGGTCAAGGCTGCCGGGATAAAGGCGGACTGAACATGGACCAATTCGAAGACCTCGTCGCTGCCTATCGCATCCTCGCCGAATACGGCGTGATCGACGCCTACGGGCATGTCAGCCTGCGCTCGCCGTCGAATCCGCAGCGCTATTACCTGGCGCGCTCGCTCGC
>DASWER010000321.1:0-3716 GCA_036394655.1 Burkholderiales bacterium | reverse complement strand
TCCTCGTATGCTGACATGTGGCTGCCGGAGAGAATCACGCCGCTCGCGCCGAACTCGCGCACGAAGCCGTCGGAGACGTCGCAGGGGTGGATCTCGCAGTACACCTTCGCTTCGCGGACGCGGCGGGCGATGAGCTGCGTGTACTGGGCGCCGAAATCGAGAATTAAAACTTTCTGATTCTTACTCGACCCGGTAATTCGGCGCCTCCTTGACGATCTGCACGTCGTGCACGTGCGATTCGCGGATTCCTGCGGCGGTGATCTCGACGAACTGGCTGCGCGTGCGCAGCTCTTCGATGGTGGCGTTGCCGGTATAGCCCATGCTCGCGCGCAGGCCGCCCGTCAGCTGCTGGATCACCGATACCGCGCTGCCCTTGTAGGGTACGCGGCCCTCGACGCCTTCCGGGACCAGCTTGTCGACGTTCATGTCGGAGTCCTGGAAGTACCGGTCCGCCGCGCCTTTTTGCATCGCGCCGAGCGAGCCCATGCCGCGGTAGGACTTGTAGGAGCGGCCCTGGAAGAGCTCGATCTCGCCCGGCGATTCCTCGGTGCCGGCGAACAGCGAGCCGAGCATCACGACATGCGCGCCTGCCGCGAGCGCCTTGGCGACATCGCCCGAGTAGCGCACGCCGCCGTCGGCGATCAGGGGCACGTCGGTCTTGGCGAGCGCCTCGGCGACATTCTGGATCGCGGTGATCTGCGGCACACCGACGCCGGCCACGATGCGCGTGGTGCAGATCGAGCCGGGACCGATGCCGACCTTCACGCCGTCGGCGCCGTGGTCGACCAGCGCGCGGGCGCCGTCGCCGGTGCCGACATTGCCGCCGACCAGCTGCACGTTCGGATAGCGCGTCTTGATCCACTTCACGCGGTCGAGCACGCCCTGGGCATGACCGTGCGCCGTGTCGACCACCAGGACGTCGGCGCCGGCCTCGACTAGCGCGGCGACGCGCTCATCGGTGCCCTCGCCGACGCCGACCGCCGCGCCGACGCGCAGCTTGCCATGCGCGTCCTTGCAGGCGTTCGGATGCTCGCTTTCCTTCAGGATGTCCTTCACCGTGACGAGCCCCTTGAGGTGGAACTCGTCGTCGATCACCAGCACGCGCTCGAGGCGGTGCTGGTGCATCAGCTTCATCGCTTCCTCGCGCGTGGCGCCTTCGCGTACCGTGATCAGCTTCTTCTGCGGCGTCATGATGTTCTTCACCGGCTGGTCGAGCTGGGTCTCGAAGCGCAGGTCGCGGTTGGTGACGATGCCGACGACCTTGCCGCCGTTCTTCACCACCGGGAAGCCGGAGATCTTGTGGCTGCGCTGCAGCTCCATCACCTGGCGCACCGTCATCTCGGGCGGAATCGTCATCGGATCGCGCAGCACGCCCGACTCGAAGCGCTTCACCTTGGCCACCTCGGCCGCCTGCCCCGGGATCGTCAGGTTCTTGTGGACGATGCCGATGCCGCCTTCCTGAGCGATGGCGATGGCCAGGCGCGCTTCGGTCACCGTGTCCATGGCCGCGGAAACGAGCGGGATATTCAGCTCGAGCTTGCGGCTAAGGCGGGTTTTCAGGGAGGCATCGCGCGGCAGGATGCGCGAGTGGGCGGGCAGGAGGAGGACATCATCGAAGGTCAGCGCCTTCTGGATTACCCGCATGAGCTCAGGCTCTCTCGCAAAGCGGCATTTTACACGAGCGCTTCCGCTCTCAAATGAGATACTGTCATCCATTCATGGGGCTGGAGCGTTAGTAGATCAATGAAAAGACTTCTCCTAATCCTGGCTGTCCTGGCGTTCTCGGGCGCCGCCTCGGCGCAGGCTTATAAGTGGGTCGACAAGGACGGCAAGGTCCGTTACGGCGACACGCCGCCGCCGGACGCGACCAAGGTAACGCGCCTAAAAGGACCCTCGGGCGCCCCGGCGGCGACCGCCCCGGCCACGGATGGAAAGAAAGGCGCCGCCTCGAAGGACAAGGCGCTCAGCCCTGAAGCGGCGTTCAAGAAGCGCCAGCAGGAGCGCCAGGAGGCGGAGCAGAAGGCAACCCAGGAGCGCGCCGAGGCCGACCAGAAGCGCGCCGGTTGCCAGCAGGCGCAGACCAGCCTGCGCCAGCTGCAGAGCGGTCAGCGCATGAGCACGGTGAACGCTGCCGGAGAGCGGGTCTTCATCGACGACGAGGCGCGCGCCAAGGAGATCGAGCGCGCGCAGAAGTCCGTCACCGAGTGGTGCAAATAGCCTAGCGGGGTTTCTTGCGGGTAGTGCCGGCGCGCTGCCGGCGCCGCTCTTTCGGATCGAGCGCGAGCGGCCGGTAAATCTCGACCCGATCGCCGTCTGCGAGCCGCGCATCCGGCGCCACGCGCTTGCCGAATATCCCGACTGCGCTTGGATCCAGGTTCAGCCCCGATGCCTGCAGCGCATCGCGCACCAGCGCTCCGGCGGGAAGCTCGACCTTGGCGGTGGAAACGCCGTCGCGGCGCGCATCGACCACCTCAACGCGGATTACGGCCATGGATCTCGTCGGCGCGCCGCGTGAAGGCATCGACCATCGTATCGGCGATCTGATCGAACAGCGGCTCGAGCAGCTTGGCGAGCGCGCGGCTCGCGAACTCGTAGCGCAGCGAAAATTCCACCTGGCAGGCGCTTTCGGCCAGAGGCGCGAAACGCCAGGCCGCGGCGAAGTGCTTGAAGGGCCCGGTGACCAGGCGCATGTCGATCGACTGTCCGGGCTGATTGTCGTTCAGCGTGGTGAAGGACTGCCGGATGGCGCCCAGGCCCGCGACCAGCGTCGCGCGCTTCTTGCCGCCGACGTCCTCGGCCTTCGCGTCCTTGCACCAGGGAAGAAAGCGCGGATAGGACTCGACGTCGTCGACCAGCGCATACATCTCGGCCGCCGTGTGCTCGACGATCGCCGATCGGCTGATTTCCTTCATGAACTAAAATTCCCCATGTCCATAGTCGACAACCGCAAGGCGTCCCACGATTATTTCATCGAGGAGCGCTACGAGGCGGGACTCGCCCTGCAGGGCTGGGAGGTGAAGGCGATCCGCGCCGGCCGCGCGCAGATCGGCGAAGCCTACGTGATGGTGCGCGGTGCCGAACTGTACCTCATCGGCGCACACGTCAGCCCCCTAGCGACGGTGTCGACGCATTACGTTCCCGACCCGACCCGCACGCGCAAGCTCCTGATGCACGCCGAGGAGATCCGCCGCCTGATCGGCAAGGTCGAGCAGCGCGGCTATTCCCTGATCCCGCTCAACCTGCATTACAAGAAGAGCCGCATCAAGCTCGATCTCGCGCTGGCGCGCGGCAAGCTGCAGCACGACAAGCGCGCCGACCTGCGGGAGAAGGAGTGGAACCGGGAAAAGCAGCGACTCCTGCGAAGCAGGTAGGGGGTCTGGGGGATCAGATGCTTCTCATCCCCCAGTTCCATCTACGCAGTCGCTGATTTCTTGGCGGGCGGGGGCGGCTCGGCGAGCGCCATCCAGGTCGTCACCACGGTATCGGGGTTGAGCGACATGCTCTCGATGCCCTGCTCCATCAGCCAGCGCGCGAGATCCGGATGGTCGGAAGGCCCCTGGCCGCAAATGCCCACATATTTGTTGTGCTTGCGGCAGGCACGGATCGCCATCGAGAGCATCGCCTTCACCGCGTCGTCGCGCTCGTCGAAGCCCTCGGCCACCAGGCCCGAGTCGCGGTCCAGGCCGAGGGTGAGCTGGGTGAGGTCGTTCGAGCCG
>DASWER010000320.1:0-6143 GCA_036394655.1 Burkholderiales bacterium | reverse complement strand
CGAGCGCGACATCGAAGAGACGCGCAGTCGGACGCTCGCCGACAATGAAAAGTCGGTGCGCGAGGTCGAGACCAAGATCGAGGCGCTGAAGAAAAGGCGCGCCGCCTACGACAAGGAGCTCGAGTTCTACGCCGACAGCGGCGCCAAGGACAAGAAAAGCAAGGGCAAGGCGCCGACCAAGCTCACCGAGGACATCAGGAACGCCGAGATCGACCTCAAGGCGCAGGAAGATCTGCTCACGGCGAAGAAGAAGGAAGTTGTCGCCATCAACGCCAAGTACGACGAGGACAAGAAGCGCTTCGTCGAGCTCACGCGCGGCGGCAAGCGCTAGCGCGCGAGCTTGCGGCGCAGGATCTCGTTCACCTGGGCGGGGTTCGCCTTGCCTTTGCTGGCTTTCATCACCTGGCCGACGAGTGAATTGAACGCCTTGTCTTTGCCGGCGCGGTAATCCTCAACCTGCTTGGCGTTGGTCGCGAGCACATCGTCGACCAGCTTGTCGATCGCGTCCGCATCGCTGATCGGCTTGAGCCCCTCCTTCTTCACCACCGCCTGGGGCGTTTCGCCCTCCTGCCAGGCGACGTCGAACACGCGCTTGGCCATCTTGCCGGTGAGGCTTCCGTCAGCTACCTGCTTCACGATCCAGCCGAGGTCGTGCGGCGAAATGCGGCTGTCCTGGATATCGCGTTCCTCGCGGTTCAATGCCGCGGCCAGCTCGCCCATCTGCCAGTTGGCGCAAAGCTTCGGATCGGCGCCCGAGGCCTTGACCATCGCCTCGAAGTAGTCCGCGGCGGCGCGGCTCGCGGTCAGCACGCTCGCGTCATAGAGCGGCAACGCGTACTCGCGCACCAAGCGCTCGCGCCGTGCCGCGGGCAGCTCGGGCAGCTCGCTTTTGATCCGCTCGAGCATGTCCTGCGTGACGACGACGGGCAGCAGATCGGGGTCGGGGAAATAGCGGTAATCCTGCGCGTCTTCCTTGCTGCGCATCGAGCGCGTCTCGTCGCGCTCGGCGTCATAGAGCCGCGTTTCCTGCGCGATGCGCCCGCCGTCCTCCAGGAGCTCGATCTGGCGGCGCGCCTCGAACTCGATGGCACGCTCCATGAAGCGGAACGAGTTGAGGTTTTTGATCTCGCAGCGCGTGCCCAGCGGTTTTCCCTGCTGGCGGACCGAAACGTTCGCGTCGCAGCGGAACGAGCCTTCCTGCATGTTGCCGTCGCAGATGCCGATCCACACCACCAGCGCGTGCAGCGTGCGCGCATAGGCGACCGCTTCCTGGGCACCGCGCAAATCCGGCTCGGAGACGATTTCGAGCAGCGGCGTGCCGGCGCGGTTGAGATCGATGCCCGACATGCCGTCGAGCTCGTGCAGCGACTTGCCGGCATCCTCCTCGAGGTGCGCACGGGTGAGGCGGATCGTCTTTTCGCTCTCGCCAGCGAGGAGGCGAAGCGAGCCGCCCTGCACGATCGGGCCCTCGTACTGGCTGATCTGGTAGCCCTTCGGTAGGTCGGGGTAGAAGTAGTTCTTGCGCGCGAAGATCGAGCGCCGGTTGATGGTGGCACCGACGGCGAGGCCGAAGCGGATGGCGTGCTCGACCGCCGCGCGGTTGAGCACCGGCAACGTGCCGGGAAGCGCGATGTCGACTGCGCACGCCTGAGTATTGGGCGCGGCGCCGTAGGCGGTCGAGGCTGCCGAGAAGATCTTGCTGCGCGTGCGAAGCTGCGCGTGCGTCTCGATGCCGACCACGACTTCCCAAGCCACGCTATCTGGACTCCGTATGAATCAGCCGGCAGTTGCCGCGCCGGTCGATCACCAGCGGCTCGAGATACGCCTGCGAGCCGCATTGCTCGACGCAGTTTTCCGCCACCACCCGCACGTAGTCGCCGACTTCGCGCAGCGTGACATTGCAGCGCCCGGCAGCAAAACGCAGGCCGCCTTTCCAGGCCTCCTGCTGCAGGTTGGCGACGTTGCAGGTATGGCCGCTCGACCCGACCTTCGAGCGCCAGTCGAGCGATTGCAGCTTGCCGCTGTCCACCGCGAGGTTCAGGCTCGAGGCGTAGCGCGAATCGGCCGCTTCGCAGCGGATATTCGCGCTGTAGGACTCCATCGCCGGGAATTCCTCGCTGAACTCGAAGCGCTCGCGCTCCTGCCCGCCGGGCGCGAAGCGCGCGCCGCGGAAGTTGCCGGAGCGCCAAGTGCCGCGCAACTCGCCGGTCGTCGGCCGGCCGAACAGGATCGGCGAGGTGCCCTCGCGCAGGGTGGTGACGCCGATCTCGGGGCTCGCTTCGCCTTCGAGAAAGCGCCGCTGCAAGGTGGGGAGCAGCACGTATTCGCCCGCCAGCTGCCAGGCGCCTTCGGCAGTGCGGCTGGCGTGCAGCACGAGCAGCGCGGAGCGGCTGCCGAGCTGCCCCGCGAGCTCGCGCGTCTCCGTTTGCGACCAGGCGGCGAGCGGGACCAGCGCGCAGAGCAGCATCAGGCGCTTCATAGCGGCGTCTCCTTCGGCACGCGCTGGTGCCAGTCCGTGTCCTGCTGGTAGCGATGCGCGATACCGAGGAGGCGCGCTTCGGAAAAATAGTTGCCGGTGAGCTGCAGGCCGACCGGCAGGCCGGCGGCGTCGAAGCCGCAGGGAATGGAAAGCGCGGGCAGCCCGGCGAGCGGGGCGGAGACCGTGAAGATGTCGTTCATGTACATCTGCACCGGGTCGGCCGCCTTGGCACCGATGGCGAAGGCCGTGGAGGGTGACGTCGGCCCGAGGATCGCGTCGCAGCGCTCGAACGCCTGCACGAAATCACGCGCGATCAGCCGGCGCAGCTTTTGCGCCTGGAGATAGTAGGCGTCGTAATAACCGTGAGACAGCACATAGGTGCCGACCAGGATGCGCTGCTTCACCTCGGCGCCGAAGCCTTCCGCGCGCGTGCGGCAATACATGTCCATGAGGTCACTGTACTCGCCGGCGCGGTGCCCGTAGCGCACGCCATCGAAGCGCGACAGGTTCGAAGAAGCTTCCGCCGGCGCGATGACGTAGTACACCGGCACGCCGAGCGCCGAATTCGGCAACGCAACCTCGACGCGCCGGGCGCCGCGCGATTCGAACCAGCGCAGCGCTTCCTCCACCGCGCGGCGCACGCCCGGATCGATGCCCTCGCCGAAATACTCCTTGGGCACGCCGATGCGCAGCCCCTGCACCTCGGAATCGAGGTACCGGCCATAGTCTTCCTTCGGGCGCTCGAGGCTGGTGGAGTCGCGCTCATCAAACCCGGCCATCGCGTTCATCATCAGGGCCAGATCCGCGGCCGTCCTGGCGAGCGGCCCGGCCTGGTCGAGCGAAGAGGCGAACGCGACGATGCCGTAGCGCGATACCACGCCGTAGGTCGGCTTGAGCCCGCAGACGCCGCTCAACGCCGCGGGCTGGCGGATCGAGCCTCCGGTATCGGTGCCGGTCGCCGCCGGGACCAGGCGCGCCGCGACCGCCGCCGCCGAGCCGCCGGAAGAGCCGCCCGGCACCAGCCGCTTGTCCCAGGGATTGCGCGCCGGGCCGAAATGCGAGGTCTCGGTGGAGGAGCCCATCGCGAACTCGTCCATGTTGCACTTGCCGACGAGCGCGGTGCCGGCGCGCTCGAGCTGCTCGACGACGTGCGCGTCATACGGGCTGACGTAGTTCTCGAGCATGCGCGAGCCGCAGGTGGTGCGCAGGCCGCGAGTGCAGAAGATGTCCTTGTGCGCGATCGGAATGCCGGTGAGCGGCGTGGCATTTCCGTTAGAGCGTAGCTCGTCAGCCCTGTTGGCCGCCGCGAGGGCGCCCGCCTCGTCGACGCTGATGAAGGCGTTGAGCTCCTCGTGGCGCGCGATGCGCTCGAGACAGGCGCGCGTCAGCTCTACCGAGGAAATCTTCCTTGCGGCGAGCGCGGCCGAGAGCTCGCGAAGCGTGGCGTTGAGCAAGCTACTCGATGACCTTGGGGACCAGATACAGGCCGTCTTCGACCGCGGGCGCGACGGATTGATAAAGCTCGCGCGGGTCGCGGCTGCGGACTTCGTCCGGCCGCAGCCGTTGAGCCACGTCGACGGCGTGGGCCATCGGCTCGACGCCGGTGGTATCGACCGCGCGCATCTGGTCGATCAGGCCGAGCACGCGGTTCAGGCGATCGAGCACCGCGCCGGATTCCTCGGGCTGGATCGAGATGCGCGCAAGGCGCGCGAGGCGCCGCACGTCGTCGGGGGTTAGCGACATTTCTTTCGGACCGGGGGAGCCAGGGGAGTAGTACCTTATCTCCCGTAGCGTCCTTAGCGTATCATAGCGGCCATTTTGAAGGGCCTTGGTACTGAGCTAAGGTCCCGTTAAGAAACGCAAAAAGGCCCCGACCTTGCCCATGTTTGGATTCCTGCGCAGCTACTTCTCCAACGACCTCGCCATCGACCTCGGCACGGCCAACACGCTTATCTACGTCCGCGGCAAAGGCATCGTACTCGACGAGCCTTCGGTGGTCGCCATCCGGCAGGAAGCCGGCCCGAGCGGCAAGAAAACCATCCAGGCAGTCGGCAAGGAAGCCAAGATGATGCTCGGCAAGACCCCGGGCAACATCATCGCCATCCGGCCGATGAAGGACGGCGTGATCGCCGACTTCACCGTCACCGAGCAAATGCTCAAGCAGTTCATCAAGAAAGTGCACGACAACAAGCTGTTCTCGCCCTCCCCGCGCATCATCATCTGCGTGCCCTGCGGCTCGACGCAGGTCGAGCGCCGCGCGATTCGGGAGAGTGCGATCGGCGCAGGCGCGGGCCAGGTGTTCCTGATCGAGGAACCGATGGCGGCCGCCATCGGTGCAGACCTGCCGGTCGCGGATGCCACCGGTTCCATGGTGGTCGACATCGGCGGCGGCACGACCGAAGTCGGCGTGATCTCCCTCGGCGGCATGGTGTATTCGGGGTCGGTGCGCGTCGGCGGCGACAAGTTCGACGAGGCGATCATCAACTACATCCGCCGCAACTACGGCATGCTGATCGGCGAGACCACCGCCGAGATGATCAAGAAGGAAATCGGCTCGGCCTTTCCGGGCAGCGAAGTGCGCGAGATGGAAGTCAAGGGACGCAACCTCGCCGAAGGCATTCCGCGCAGCTTCACCATCTCGTCGAACGAGATCCTCGAGGCGCTCACCGAGCCGTTGAACCAGATCGTGTCGGCGGTGAAGTCGGCGCTCGAACAGACGCCGCCGGAGCTTGGCGCCGACATCGCCGAGAAGGGCATGGTACTTACCGGCGGCGGCGCGCTACTGCGCGACCTCGACCGCCTGCTGATGGAGGAGACCGGGCTGCCGGTGATCGTCGCCGACGATCCGCTGACCTGCGTGGTGCGCGGCTCGGGCAAGGCGCTCGAGAAGATGGAGCACTTCGGCCCGATCTTCACCAACGACTGAGAATAGCGGGGGATGGACCACACCCCCCCGCCGTTCTTCAAGCGTGGGCCAGCACCGCTAGTCCGGCTGTTCTTCTTTGCCTCACTTTCGCTTGCGCTGCTGGTGGTCGACGCGCGCTTTCGCTACGTCGACGGCCTGCGCAGCTGGCTCGCGCTCGCGGCCTACCCGCTGCAGCGCGCCGCGACCTGGCCGATCGATCTGGCGATGAGCGTCAGCGGCTACTTCTCGACGCAAGCGACGCTCATCCAGGAGAACGCGCAGCTGCGCGAGCAGGCGCTGGCGAATGCGCAGGATGCCCAGCGCTACCACGCGCTGCAGGCCGAGGCGAGCGAGCTGCGCCGCATGATCGGCGCGGCGGAGAAGCTGCCGGTGCAGGCGATGCCGGCCGAGGTGCTCTACCTGGGACGCGACCCGTACTCGCACAAGCTGTTCATCGACCGCGGCACGGTGCAGGGCGTGCGCGCCGGCAGCCCGGTGGCCGACGACACCGGCGTCATCGGGCAGGTGACGCGCGTGCACCCGCTGCTGTCCGAAGTCACGCTGCTGACCAACCCCGACCAGGCGATTCCAGTGCAGGTGGTGCGCAACGGCCTGCGCGCGGTCGCGTTTGGCGGCGGCGCCTCGGGCACGCTCGAGCTGCGCTACATGCCGGCGAACGCCGAAATCCAGGACGGCGATCGCCTCGTGACCTCCGGCATCGACGGCACCTATCCCGCCGGGCTTGCCGTGGCGACGGTG
>DASWER010000319.1:0-3372 GCA_036394655.1 Burkholderiales bacterium | reverse complement strand
CGGATCGAAGGACGAGGTGGCTTTCTTGTGCAGCGCCTGGCTCATGGCGAGGGCGTTCTCGGCGAGCAGCACCGTATAGCCGTCCGGCGCCGAGGCCGCGACGTGGTTCCAGGCGAGATAGCCGTTCGCGCCGGGCCGGTTCTCCACCAGCACCGGCTGGCCGAGCGTCTCGGAGAGCTCGCCGAGGATCTGCCGCGCCATGGTGTCGGTGGCGCCCCCGGGCACGAAGGCAACGATGAGCTTGACCGGACGATCGGGATATTGCGCGAACGCGGAGTCCAGCGCACCGAGCGAGGCGGCAACGATGAACCAGGCGCGCACGAATTCGAGCATCAGGCTCCTCCCGGCTTACAGCATATCGGAAGAGGAAAAATGAAAACAGTGCTCGCGAAAGTCCCGGCACTTTTTAATGGCGCGCTCCGAGGCGGCGCGGTAAGTTGCGCGCTGCATGACCAACAATAGGGAGAGAACAATGAAGTGGAGCCTGCTTGCGCCGGGCGCGGCGCTGCTTGGTGCCTGTGCCATACAGCATCCGCAGACGGCGGAGGAATTCCGCCAGTACGTTCCGGGCGCGACCTTCGGCAAGGTTCAGACCTTTGAGGTCAACCGGCCTTTCCGCGAGGTGGCGAAGACCTTCCAGGCGAAGGCGCCCGAGTGCCTGAATATCGCGGTGCGCACGGTGGAAACGAGCAACACCTCGAGCACCAACATCCTCACCACGTACAAGCCCACGGTGCTGGTGAGCGAGAAGAAAGCCGAGCTTCATGTGCAGCACTCCCTCAAGGGTAACGTGATCGTGCCGGGCAAGCCGCCCGAGGGCGGCGACTACTACGTGGTGGCCGACGCGACGCCGCTCGACCGCAACCGCACGCGCATAGACATCTACGGGCCGAGCATTGGCGCCAATACGCTGGTGCGCGCCATCACCGGGTGGGCGACCGGCGAGAACGTGGGCTGTCCTGATATGACCAAGCGCTGATGGGCACACGCACATGGCTAGTGCTCGCGGCGCTCGTGGGCGCCACGGGGTGTTCCGGGCTGAAGACCTATCCGAACGAGGCATCGAAGAACGTGCGCGTCAGCACGCAAGTGGACCCGAAAGTGCGGGCTGCGTTACACGTGCACGAGGTCACCGGAGCGTGCACGTCGCGCTATCAAGGGACGTTGGCCTTGGACCGACCGGCGCTGGAGGTCGGCATCGCGGCCGAGCAGCCCACCTACCTCGTGGTCAGCTTCGACACGTCGTCATTTATGGCGGGATCTCGCTCCACCAGCGTCGGCACGCTCATCCAGCCGCGCGCGGGCTATGAGTACGAGCTCGCGGTCAGCTATAAGCAGGATATCTACAACGTGGCGTTGCGCGAGATCGATCGGCGCAAAGGCGTCAGCCGCGAGCTGCCGCGCCGGCCCATGACCGGGTGTTAGCGGCGGAATTTATTGCCGCTCGATCTTACGCAGCGCGATGACCTCGCGCCACTTGGCGATCTCGCGCTCGATGAAACTCTTCATCTCCTGCGGGCTCGACGCCCCGGGCTCGCCGCCGAGCTCGACGAAGCGCTGGCGCGTATCGGGGCTCGCCAGCGCCTTGCGCACTTCGGCATTGAGCCGCTCGACGAGCTCGCGCGGCGTGCCGCCGGTGGCGCCGAGGCCGATGAACGAATTGACCTCATAGCCGGGCACGGTCTCGGCCACGGTCGGCACGTCGGGTAGCGCCTTCCAGCGGCTGCGCGAGGTCACGGCGAGTGCCCGCAGCTTGCCCGACTGGATCTGCCCGATCGAGAGCGTCATCGCTTCCAGCAGCAGGTCGACGCGCCCTCCCAGCACCTCGGTGAGCGGGCTTGCGCCGCCGCGGAAGGGCACATGCGTCATGTCGATGCCCGCCATCGCGTTCAGGAGCTCGCCCGAGAGGTGATGCACGGTGCCGATGCCGGACGATGGATAGTTCAGCTTGCCGGGATTCGCCTTGGCATAGGCGATCAAGTCGCCCAGGGAGCGAAACGGCGAATCCTGGCGCACGCTGATCACGAAAGGGTACGACGTGAGGAGCGAGACCATCGCGATGTCGGAGAGCGGATCGAACGGCATCGATTTCAGCATCGCCGCCTGCACCGGATAGGCGCCGGTAATGAGAACCAGGGTGTAGCCATCGGGCGGCTGCTTCGCCGCGTATTCGGTGCCCACCAGCCCGCCGGCGCCGGCGCGGTTGTCGATCACCACCGGCTGCCGCAGGCTCTCCGCCATCTTCTGCGCCGTCAGCCGTGCGATCAGGTCGGCCGATCCGCCGGGCGGAAACGGCGTCACCAGCCTGAGCGGCTTGGATGGATAGCCTTGCGCGAACGCGAGTCCGCAATAGAGGAACAAGGCGAGCCATCGCATGCGCCCTAGTTTATGCTCGGCCGATGGAACAACGCGTGGAATTCAGGAGTGATGGGCTGCGGCTCTCCGGCGTGCTGCATGTGCCCGATGATCGCAAGGCGGGCGAGCGCCGGCCGGCCTTCATGGTGCTGCACGGCTTCGGCAGCAACAAGGACAGCGGCGTGCCGCGCACTGCGGCGGAGCTGTTCGCCTCGCTCGGCTACGTCGCGCTGCGCTTCGACATGCGCGGCTGCGGCGAGAGCGAAGGCGCTCGCGGGCGGGTGATCTGCCTCGAGCAGGTCGAGGACACGCGCCATGCGCTGGAATTCCTGCAGACGAGCGCCGAGGTGATGCCCGATCGCATCGCCGTGTACGGCCAGAGCTTCGGCGCGGCGGTCGCGGTGTACGCCGCGGGCGTCGAGCCGCGCATCGCCGCCTGCATCTCCACCGGCGGCTGGGGACACGGCGACAAGAAATTCCGCAAGCAGCATCCCGGCGAAGCCTGGAGCCGCTTCACGGCGATGATGCAGCGCGGCCGGGAAATGAAGCAGCGCGGCGAGACGCTGATGGTGCCGCGCGAGGACATCGTGCCGATCCGTCCCGAGCTGCGCAAGCACGTGGCGGCGGGCTCGATCATGGAATTCCCGTTCGAGGTGGTGGAGAGCATGTACGCCTTCACCGCCAACGAAGTGGTGGGGCGCATCGCGCCGCGGCCGCTGTTGCTGATGCATGCGGCCGCCGACACGGTGACGCCGACCGAGCAGTCGGTCGAACTGTTCCAGCACGCCGGGCAGCCCACCGACCTGCACCTGGTCGCCGGGGTGGATCACTTCCTGATGAGCGAGAACAACGCGCTTGTCATGGATATCGTGCGCGACTGGCTGGCTCAGCGCTTCCCCGCGCGATGAGCCCGGAGCGCCTGCGCGCGCTGGTCGGCGAGATCTTCGTGCGCGCGGGAATGGTCGAGGACCAGGCGCGCACCGTGGCGGATGTGCTGGTGTGGGCGGACCTGCGCGG
>DASWER010000318.1:0-18017 GCA_036394655.1 Burkholderiales bacterium | reverse complement strand
GGCGGCTGGGTCAGCGCCAATTACGCGGCGCTTGCCTGTCCCGAGCTGCCGTTCTGCCCGGGTGGCAAGGACTACGTCAATGCCTTCCACGTGGTGCGCGAGCTCGGCCAGACCGCGCAGGGCGAGCTGCTCTCGAACGACGCGCTGCGCGCGATTCACTGGACGCATCGGCTGTTCGCGCTCTTCGCCCTCGCTGCCGTGCTCTTCGCATCCATCCGGGCATTTCCGCTGAGCCGGCCGCTGGGCATTACCGTGGCAGCACTGGTAGCGTTGCAGTTCGCCCTCGGCGTCGCCAACGTGGCGCTCGGCCTGCCGCTGCCGCTCGCCGCGGCACACAATGCGGGCGCGGCGCTTCTGCTCGCTTCGCTCGTCGTGCTAAACTTTTTTGTCTTCCGCGGCTTACGTCCTTCCTGGTGACTGCACACGCTCTTTCGGCCGGCTTCCCACAGCGCTTGCGCGCGCGCATTCGTGCATTTTGTGCGCTGACCAAGCCGCGCGTGGTATCGCTCATCGTCTTTACCGCCGTGATCGGCATGTTCCTCGCGACGCCAGGCATGGTGCCGGCGCGCATTCTGATCGCCGCGACCTTCGGCATCGCGTTCGTCGCCGGTGCCGCGGCTGCAATCAATTGCCTGGTCGAGCAGCGGATCGACGCCCTGATGCAGCGCACGCGCTGGCGCCCGTTGCCGCGCGGCGAGCTGGGCACGCTGCAGACGCTGGTCTTCGCCGGCGCGCTAGGCGGCGCCGGGCTTTGGCTGCTGGTGTATTTCGTCAATGCGCTCACCATGTGGCTGACGGTCGCCACTTTCGTCGGCTATGCGGTGGTGTACACGCTGATCCTCAAGCCGGCGACGCCGCAGAACATCGTCATCGGCGGTGCGTCGGGCGCGATGCCGCCGGTGCTCGGGTGGGCGGCGGTCACGGGCGAAGTCAGCCCCGAGGCGATGGCGCTCTTTCTCATCATCTTCGCCTGGACGCCGCCGCACTTCTGGGCGCTCGCGCTCTACCGTACCGCGGACTACGCGCGCGCCGGGGTGCCGATGCTGCCGGTCACGCACGGGCGCGATTACACGCGGCTCCAGGTCCTGCTCTACACGCTGATCCTCTTCGCGGTGAGCCTCCTGCCCTATGCGATGCGCATGAGCGGCCTGCCTTACCTCGTCGCCGCGCTGGTGCTCGGCGGCGTGTTCGTGGCCTACGCGCTGCGCATCTACTTCGCCTACAGCGACGTCGTGGCGCAGAAAACCTTCCGGTACTCGATTGCCTATCTCGCTAGCCTGTTCGCCGCGCTTCTGGTCGATCATTACCTTTAGCCTGCTGGTCGCGGCCTGCGACGGCGCTCCGAAGTTCAAGAGCACCGACATCACGGGCGCCGACTACGGCAAATCGCTGGAGCTCGTCGACAGCAGCGGCCGCGCGCGCCACCTCGAGGATTTCCGCGGCAAGGCTGTGGTGCTGTCTTTCGGCTTCACGCAGTGCCCGGACGTCTGTCCGACCACCCTCGCCGACCTTGCCGGCGTAGTGAAGGCGCTGGGCGCCGATGCCGAGCGGGTTCAGGTGCTGTTCGTCACCGTCGATCCGGAGCGCGACACGCCCGAGCTGCTCGCCCAGTACTTGCGGGCGTTCGACCCGCGGTTCATCGCACTGCGCGGCGATCTGCCGGCCACGCAGCGCGTAGCGAAGGACTTCAAGATTTACTTCGAGAAACGAAAGACAGGCGCGAGCTACACCATCGACCACAGCGCCCAGAGCTACGTCATTGACCCGCAGGGGCGGCTGCGGCTGCTGGTGCGGCCCGACCGCCTGGCGCCGGACCTGCCGGACGATCTGCGCACGCTGCTGAAGGAACGAACTTAGGCGGGAGCGGGCAGGAACTTGCGCATCTTGTCGAGCGCCTTCGCCTCGATCTGGCGGATGCGCTCGGCCGAGACCTTGAACTCGGCGGCAAGCTCGTGCAGCGTGGCGGTGTCTTTTTCGCGCAGCCAGCGCGCCTCGACGATGCGGCGGCTGCGCGGATCGAGCGTGGCGAGCGCTTTCTGCAGACCGTCCGCGCGCACGCGCTCGGATTCCTCGGCCTCGAGCACGTGGTAGGGCTCGGCAGCTTCATCGGCAAGATAGTGCACCGGGGCATAGCTCTCGTCGTCGTCGCGGTCGCCTTCGAAGGCGAGCTCCTGGCCTGAGAGGCGCGTCTCCATCTCCACGACCTCTTCGGGCTTGACCTTGAGCTCGCTCGCGACTTCGCCCACCTCGGTCGCGCTCATCGGCGCGAGGCCCTTCTTCATCGAGCGCAGGTTGAAGAACAGCTTGCGCTGCGCCTTGGTGGTCGCGACTTTCACGAGCCGCCAGTTGCGCAGGATGTATTCGTGCATTTCCGCCTTGATCCAGTGGATGGCGAACGACACCAGCCGTACGCCGCGGTCCGGATCGAAGCGCTTGACCGCCTTCATCAGGCCGATGTTGCCTTCCTGGATCAGGTCGGCGTGCGGCAGGCCGTAGCCGAGGTAGCCGCGTGCCAGTGCGACCACCAGGCGCAGGTGCGAAACCACCAGCTGGCGTGCCGCTTCGAGATCGCCCTGATCGCGGAAGCGCAGCGCAAGGTTGTGCTCCTCTTCCGCGGTGAGCATCGGGAAGCGATTGACGGTGTGGATGTAAGCCTCGAGGCTGCCCGTCGGCATCGGCATCGGGGCCGTTACCGCTAGGGGCATCGCTGCTTGCAGGGCCATGGGCATTCCTCCTTGAGAGACCAAGTTTAGCACTCGGGCATTTAGAGTGCCAACCCCCACTCTAGTTCCCGCCGTACGACTTAACGGTAGTAAGCGCTGACATTAAGAGGGTTCTATCGCCCTGAGATGCCGGCTCACGGACAGGTGCGCGCCCAGAAGCCCGAGCAAGGCGGCGAAGAGAAGGAACGCCGCGGAGTCGGCCAAGCCGAGGAAGGAAAAACGGAATTCGGAGCCGTAGGAGGCGGCGAGCGACCGCACCTCGGCGTTGAGGAGCACCAGCGCTGCAGCGGCGATGCCGAGCGCGATGGCGCCGCCCACCAGTCCCTGGAGCAGGCCGCCGTAATAGAACGGCCGGCGGATGAAGGCGTCGGTGGCGCCGATGAGCTTGGAGACTTCGATCTCGTCGCGCTGGGTGAGGATCTGCAGCCGGATCGTGTTGAAGGTCACCGCGATCAGCGCGGCTCCGAGCAATCCGGCCAGCAGCCAGAGTCCGAGGCGGGCGAGGCGGGCGAGCGCGGCGAGGCGCCGCGCCCAGAGCGCGTCGGCCTGCACGTGCGCCACCCCCGGGAGCTTGGCAAGATCCGCCGCCAGCGCCTCGATGCCTTCCTCGGTGGCGGTGACGACGAAGGCGTCGGGCAGCGGATTCCTGCCGAGCGCGCCGACCAGCTCCGGCAGCCCCTGCACGGCGGCGAGCTCCTTCAGCGCCTGCTCGCGCGGCACGAAGCGCAGGCGTGCCACGCGCGGGTCGCGCTTCATCTTCGCGGCGAGCGCATCGGCGTCTGCGCGCTTGGCGTCGAGGAACACCGAGATCTGCGGCTCGACGCTCAAGCGGCCGGCCACGGTACGCACGCTCTCGAGCAGCGCATAACCGGCCGCAGGAAGCGCGAGCGCGACGCCGATGACGAGCGCGTTGAGCCATCCCAGCCGGCGCGCCGCGCGCGCCAGGGCCTGCCGGTGCTGGCGCAGCCATGCCGTCACTGCAGCATGCCGTTTTCCAGCCGCAGGAGGCGCTTGCCGTACTGCGCGACCAGCGCCTGGTCGTGCGTCGCGATCAGCACGGTGACGCCGACCTGGTTGAACTCCGCGAAGATGTCGACGATGCGGCGCGCCGACTCCGCATCGAGGTTGGCGGTGGGCTCATCGGCGAGCAGGATCGAGGGCCGATTGACCACCGCGCGGGCGATCGCCAGGCGCTGCTGCTCGCCGCCCGAGAGCTGGATCGGGTTGGCTTTTTCGCGCGCGAGGAGGCCGACCTTGTCGAGCGCGGCGCGCGCGCGGCGCGCCGCTTCCCTCGGCGCATGCGTGGAAAACGCGAGCGGCAGCATCACGTTGTCGTAGACCGAGCGGTCGTAGAGCAGCTTCTGGTCCTGGAACACGAGGCCGACGTTGCGCCGCAGATAGGGGATCGCCGGGCGCTTGAGCGCGCCGACGTTCTGCCCGTTGACGATCACCGCGCCAGAGCTCGGCCGCTCGATGGCGGGGATCAGCTTGAGGAGCGTCGATTTGCCGGCACCGGAGCGGCCGGTGATGAACACCAGCTCGCCCGGCTCGACGGCGAAGCTCACGTTCTTCAGCGCCTCCTCGCCCCCGGGATAGCGCTTCGCCACCGCGGAGAAGCTAACCAATCAGGGCCTCGGCGAACTCGCGCGCGACAAACGGCCGCAGGTCGTCGATCTGCTCGCCGATGCCGACGAACAGCAGCGGCACCGGACGCTCGCGAGCGATCGCGCAGACCACGCCGCCCTTTGCCGTGCCGTCGAGCTTGGTGAGCACCAGCCCGGTGAGCCCGAGCGCGTCGTCGAAAGCTTTCACCTGCGCGATCGCGTTCTGCCCGGTGTTGGCATCCAGCACCAGCAGCACCTCGTGCGGCGCGTCGGGCTGCGCCTTGGCCGCGACGCGCTTCACCTTGCGAATCTCCTCCATCAGGTGAAGCTGCGTCGGCAGCCGGCCCGCGGTGTCCGCGATCACTACATCAGTGCCGCGCGCGCGCGCGGCGCTCAAGGCATCGAACACCACGGCGCCCGGATCGCCGGTGGTCTGCGCGATCACCGGTATGTTGTTGCGCTCGCCCCAGACCACGAGTTGCTCCCGCGCCGCGGCGCGGAAGGTGTCGCCGGCGGCGAGCAGCACGCTCTTGCCCTGCGACTGCAGCCACTTGGCGAGCTTGCCGATCGAGGTGGTCTTGCCCGAGCCGTTGACGCCGGCGATCATCAGCACGTAGGGCTTCGCCCTGGAGACATCGAGCCTTTTCTCCAGCGGCGCGAGCAATTCCGTCAGCGAATCCTTGAGCGCGCGCTTCAGCGTCTCGCCGTCCTCGATGCGCTGGCTGCGCGCCTTTTCGCGCAGCGCGGTGAGCAGCCACCGGGTCGCGGGCACGCCGCAGTCGGCCTGCAGCAGCGCGGTCTCGAGATCTTCGAACAGGGATTCGTCGACGCGCCGCCGCGCGAACAGCTCGGCGACGGGCGTGTTGAGCACTTCCCGCGTACGCGCGAGACCATTCTTCAGGCGCGCGGCCCAGGAAAGCGCTGCTACCATCGTCGAGTGCATTCTAACAAAGGGGAAATCCGCATCATCGCGGGCGAGTATCGCGGCCGGCGCATCAAGGTGGCGTCGCGGCCGGGCTTGCGCCCGACGCCCGACCGCGTGCGCGAGACGCTCTTCAACTGGCTCGGACAATGGCTGGATGGCAAGAGTTGCCTCGATCTTTTTGCCGGCAGCGGCGCGCTCGGCTTCGAGGCGGCTTCGCGCGGCGCGGCGCGCGTGGTGATGGTCGAAAACGACCGCGCGGCTTTTTCGGCGCTCGAGGCGGCGCGCGACAAGATCGGCGCGCGCGCGGTCGAGTTGGTGCGCGGCGATGCAACTGAGTATCTGGTGCACGCGCGCGAGAGGTTCGACGTGGTTTTCCTCGACCCCCCGTTCAGGCAGAATGCGCTGCCGACGCTCCTCGCGCAGCTTGAAGATCGCCTAGCAAAAGCGGCGCGGGTGTACATCGAATCCGCGACCCCGGCAGAGCCGGGGCTGGGTTGGCGCGAACTGAAGCGCGCGCGCGCCGGGCAGGTGAGCTACCAGCTCTTCGAATGGAGAGGCGATGATCAAGGCGGTGTATCCGGGAACGTTTGACCCGCTGACGCGCGGCCACGAGGATCTGGTGCGCCGCGCGAGCACGCTGTTCGATTCGCTCATCATCGGCGTCGCCGACAGCCCTGCGAAGCGCACCTTCTTCCCGCTCGCCGAACGCGTGGAGATCGCGCGCGAGGTGCTGGCCGGCATCAAGAACGTGCAAGTGGTGGGCTTCAACGGCCTGCTGATCGAATTCGTGCGCCAGCAGGGCGCGCGAGTCGTGCTGCGCGGACTGCGCGCGGTGTCCGACTTCGAATACGAGTTCCAGCTCGCCGGCATGAACCGCAGCCTCTATCCCGAGATGGAGACGATCTTCCTCACGCCCTCGGAGCAGCACATGTTCATCTCGGCGACGCTGGTGCGCGAGATCGCCGCGCTCGGCGGCGACGTCTCGAAGTTCGTCGATCCGCGTGTCGCGGCGCGGCTCAAGCAGAAGGCGAAGAAAACCTAGCTTACTTCTGGCAGCGCGGGCAGAAGAAGGTCGAGCGCTGTCCTTGCACCAGCCGCTTGATGGCGCTGCCGCAGCGCCGGCAGGCCTTGCCTTCGCGGTCGTACACCCGGTGGCGGCTCTGCGAATCGCCGCGATGCCCGTCGACGCCGACGTAATCGCGCAGGCTAGAGCCGCCGGCGCGGATCGCCGCGCGCAGCGTGTCCTTGATCGCCTTCGAGAGCCGCGCGCAGCGCTCGAGCGTCAGGCGGTTGGTCCTGGCGCGCGGATTGATGCCGGCGCGGAACAGGCTCTCGGAAGCGTAGATGTTGCCGACACCGACGATGCGGCGTCCGTCCATCAGGAACTGCTTGATCGCGGCGCGATGGCCGCGCGTCAGGGCGTGCAGCCGCGCCGCATCGAGCGCCCGCGATAGCGGCTCGATGCCGAGATTGGCGATCAGCGGATGCGTGTGCACCGCGTCCTCGGTCCATAGCACGGCGCCGAAGCGGCGCGGATCGCGCAGCCGCAGCAGCCGATCGCCGAGCACCAGATCGAAGTGATCGTGCTTTTCCGCCGGCGTTCCCGGCGGCAGCACGCGCAGGCTGCCTGACATGCCCAGGTGCAGGATCAGGTGACCGTCGCCGCAGTCGACGAGCAAGTACTTGCCGCGCCGGTGCACCGCGCGAACCTTGCGTCCCGCCAACAAGCGCACCGCCTTGGGTACCGGCCAGCGCAGTTGCGGCTGGCGCACTTCCACACTCGATATCACCCGTCCAGCGAGGTGCGCCGCCAGGCCACGACGTGTGACTTCGATTTCCGGGAGTTCGGGCATACCGGCTTGCTTGTGCGGGGCACCAAATATACCTAACATCGGTCGAACCCAGATGTTCATTCGCCTGCTTGTCCCCTTGGCAGTTACCGCCGTCCTCGGCATTCCCGGCGCCGCGCTTGCCCAGCCCGATGCCAAGGAGCTGAACGAGCCGACGCTCTATGAGCTGCTGCTGGGCGAGATCGCCCTGCAGCGGGGCGATAACGCGCTCGCCGCCAAGACTTATCTCGAGCTCGCGCGCCGCACCGGCGATGCGCGCGTCGCGCGCCGGGCGGTCGAGGTCGCCAACCAGGCGAAGCTGCCCGAGCTCGCCCTCGAAGCGGCGAAGACCTGGCAGGAGATCGAGCCGGAATCGCCCGCGGCGCTCCAGGTCGTCGCGGCTTTGCTCGTGTCGGCGAAGAGAATCGACGAGGCCGAGCCCTATCTCGAGAAACTGCTTTCGGCGAAGGGCATCGACCTCGAGCGCGGCTTCCTGCAGCTCAACCGGCTGCTCGCCGGTAATCCCGACAAGGCGGCGAATCTGCGCGTGGTGCGCCAGCTCGCCGCAGCACATCCGCAGATCGCGTCGGCGCACCTGGCCGTGGCGCAGGCCTCGGCGGCCGCGTCCGACGACGCTCAAGCGCTCGCGGCTGCACGCCGCGCCGCGCAGCTGCGCCCGGAATGGGAAGCGCCGGCGGTGCTCGAAGCCCAGGTCCTGCAGAAGCGCTCCACCAGCGATGCGGCCAAGCGCCTCGCGCAGTTCGTCGAGAAAAATCCGAATTCACGCGAGGGCCGGCTGAACTATGCGCGCGCCCTGGTGCTCGACAAGCGGGTGCCCGAGGCGCGCAAGCAGTTCGAGAGCTTGCTTGCGGCGAATCCCGGCAATACCGACCTCATCTATACGGTCGGGCTGCTCGCTTTCCAGCTCAAGGATTACCCGGTCGCCGAAGACAACATGAAGCGCCTGGTGGACAACGCGAACTACCGCGACCCGGACGGCGCCCGCTTCATGCTCGGACAGATCGCCGAGGAGCAGAAGCAGTGGCCGCGCGCGGTCGAGTGGTACCAGCAGATCCAGGACGGCGAGCACGCGCTGCCCGCGCGCCTGCGCACCGCGAATGCCATCGCCAAGCAGGGCAAGCTCGACGCCGCCCGGGATTTCCTGCACAAGGTGAGCGCCGACAATCCCGGGGCGGAGGTCCAGCTCACGGTCGCCGAGGCGCAGCTCCTGCGCGACGCCAACCGGCACCGGGAGGCCTTCGAGCTGCTCGGCGGTGCGCTCAAGGCCGAGCCGGAGCAGCCCGAGCTGCTCTACGACTTCGCGCTTACCGCGGAGAAGCTGGAGAAATTCGACTTGCTCGAGCAGAACCTGCGCAAGCTGATCGAGGTGCGCCCGGATCATGCGCACGCGTACAACGCGCTGGGCTATTCCTTTGCCGAGCGCAACACGCGGCTGCCGGAAGCGCGCGACCTGATCGAGAAGGCGCTCGAGCTCGCGCCCGAGGACTATTTCATCGTCGACAGTCTGGGCTGGGTGCAGTACCGCCAGGGCGACCTGAAAGGCGCGGCCGAAACGCTGCGCCGCGCCTGGGGCGGCCGGCCCGATGCCGAGATCGGCGCGCATCTCGGCGAGGTGCTGTGGGTGCTCGGCGATCGCGGCGAGGCGAACCGCATCTGGCAGGAATCGCTGAAAAGCGCGCCCGACAACGAAACACTCCTGAAGACGATCAAGCGGCTGCGGCGGTGAAGCGCGCAGTCTGGGCTCTCGCGCTGCTGGTCTGCGCATGTGCGACGCAGGTCGAGCTCAAGCCGCCGAGCGCAGTGGACTTCGACGTCGTCGGTCGCATTGCCGCGCGCTACGGTTCCGAAGGGTTCACCGGCAACGTCAGCTGGCGCCACGCCCGCGGCGGCGACGAGATGCTGATCAGCACGCCGCTCGGCCAGGGCGTCGCGCGCATCGTGCGCGAAGGCGACGCGGTGCAGCTCACCACCGCCGAGGGCAAGGAATACCGCGCCGCGGATGCCGAGTCGCTCACCGAGCGGGTGCTCGGCTTTCGCCTGCCGCTCGAGGGCCTCGCCGACTGGATCCAGGGCCGCGCCTCGCCCGAGATGCCGGTGAAAGTCGAGAAATCCCCCGACGGCCGGCTGCGCTCGCTCGAGCAGCGCGGCTGGAAGGTCGAGTACCAGGAATACGACGGGCAGCGGCCCTCGCGCATGCGCCTCACCTACCAGGGCATCGAGCTGCGGCTGGCCATCACGCAGTGGAAATGAGTGCCAGCTTCACCGAGCTTCCGGCGCCGGGGAAGCTCAACCTCTTTCTGCACGTTCTCGGCCGCCGCGCCGATGGCTATCACGAGCTGCAAACGGTTTTCCGCCTGATCGAGCGCGCCGACCGCATCCGCATCGCGCCGCGCGACGACGGCGAGCTGCGCTTCTCCGGCGTTTTCGGCGCCGACAATCTCTGCCTGCGGGCGGCCCGCCTCCTCAAGCAGCAGACCAGCTCGCGCCTGGGCGCCGACATCGAGCTGGAGAAGCGCCTGCCGGTGGGCGGCGGCCTGGGCGGCGGCTCCTCCGACGCGGCCACCGTGCTGCTCGCGCTCAACCGGCTCTGGAAGCTGCGCCTCGCGCGCGACGAATTGCAGCAACTCGGTGCCAAGCTCGGCGCGGACGTGCCGGTTTTCATTTTCGGCCGCAACGCGCTCGGCGAGGGCATCGGCGAGCACCTGACGGCGCTCGAGCTCGGGGCTGCCTGGTACCTCGTGCTCACACCGCAAGTCGCGGTTTCCACGAAGGAAATCTTCGCTCGCGCGTTGACAGGCGAGTCCAAACGACTCACAATACCGCCCTTTTTCCCGGGGCGCGGGCGCAACGATCTCGAAGCGGTCGTGACGGCGCGATACCCCGAGGTGGCAGCGCAGCTCGCGTGGCTGAGAGTTCGATGCCCGCAGGCGCGCATGACAGGTTCCGGAGCGTGCGTCTTCGCCGAGTTCGACACTGAAGCCGAAGCACGTGCGATTCAATCCCAGATGCCTCACGGCATGGACGGATTCGTGGCGCAGGGCCTCGACCGCCATCCGCTCTATGACTGGGCCAAATGAACAACATCAACTGGGGAGTCGCCAAGCTGGTTAAGGCACCGGATTTTGATTCCGGCATACGAGGGTTCGAATCCTTCCTCCCCAGCCATTCCCCATGACCTCCATGACCACGGGAATCAATGCGGCGATGAATAGCGCAGCGCTCGACCGCCTGATGGTGTTCACCGGCAACGCCAACGCGCGCCTCGCGCAGGATGTCGCCAAGCACCTCAACCTCTCGCTCGGACGCGCCATCGTCGGCAAGTTCTCCGACGGCGAGGTGATGGTCGAGCTGCTGGAGAACGTGCGCGGCAAGGACGTGTTCGTCCTGCAGTCGACCTGCGCGCCGACCAACGACAACCTGATGGAGCTCTTGGTGATGATCGACGCGCTGAAGCGCTCCTCGGCGGCGCGCGTCACCGCGGCGATCCCGTACTTCGGCTATGCGCGCCAGGATCGCCGTCCGCGCTCGGCGCGCGTCGCGATCAGCGCCAAGGTGGTCGCCAACATGGTCACCTCGGTCGGCGTCGCGCGACTGCTGACGATGGATCTGCACGCCGACCAGATCCAGGGCTTCTTCGACGTCCCGGTCGACAACATCTACGCCGCGCCGGTGCTGCTCGGCGACGTGTGGAAGCAGCGCTACGAAAACCTGATCGTGGTCTCGCCCGACGTCGGCGGCGTGGTGCGCGCTCGCGCGCTCGCGAAACGGCTGGAATCGGACCTCGCGATCATCGACAAGCGGCGGCCGAAGGCCAACGTCAGCGAAGTGATGAACGTGATCGGCGAGGTGAAGGACCGCACCTGCGTGATCATGGACGACATGGTCGACACCGCCGGCACGCTGGTGAAGGCGGCGCAGGTGCTGAAGGAAGAAGGCGCGACCAAGGTGGTCGCCTACTGCACGCACGCCGTGCTCTCCGGCGGCGCCGTCGAGCGCATCAAGAATTCGCCGCTCGACGAGCTGGTCGTCACCGACACCATTCCGCTGCGCGAGGACGCGCGCGCCTGCAAGAAGATCCGCAGCCTCTCCGTGGCGGGACTGCTCGCCGAGACGATCCTGCGCATCTACACCGAGGAATCGGTCAGCTCTCTGTTTATCGAATAGGCATTCTCAACCACCCAGTGCCTGGTCGCGGGCCTGGCTTAACTAGGAGTACAGCGAAATGGCAATCGAAATCAGCGCGCGCAAGCGCGAAGCGCAGGGAACGGGTGCGAGCCGCCGTCTGCGCCGCCTGGGCAAGGTGCCCGGCATTCTTTACGGCGGCGACAAGGACCCGGTCAACATCGAGCTCGATCACCAGGACCTGTTTCTCAACCTGAGAAACGAGAGGTTCCACGCCTCGATCCTGACCCTCGAGCTCGCGGGCGCGAAGGAGCAGGTGCTGCTGCGCAGCCTGAACATGCATCCGTTCAAGCCGCAGGTGCAGCACATCGACTTCCAGCGCGTCTCCAAGGACAAGAAGATCCACATGAAGGTGCCGCTGCACTTCGTCAACGCCGAGCAGTCGCCGGGTGTGAAGGAGCAGGGCGGCGTGGTCAACCACGTCCTGAACGAGCTCGACATCGTGTGCTTCCCGGACGATCTGCCGGAGTACATCGAGGTCGACCTCGGCACCCTCGCCGTCGGCCACTCGCTGCACGTGCGCGACCTGACGCTGCCGAAGGGCGTCGAGCTCGCCCTGCACAAGAACGAGAACCCGGTGGTCGCCACCGTGGTCGTGCCGGCGCTCATCGTCGAGGAGGAGGTCGCACCGGTGATCGCTGCATCGGAAATCCCGACGACCGAGCAGGCTGCCGCGGCGAAGGAAGGCGAAGCCCCCGCCGAGGGAGAGAAGCCCGCGGCCAAGGGTGGCGAGAAGCCCGCGGCCGCCGACAAGGGCGAGAAAAAAGAGAAGAAGTAAGGCGTGGCCATTCGCCTTGTTGTCGGCCTGGGCAATCCAGGCAAGGAGCACGAACGCACGCGTCATAACGCCGGCTTCTGGCTGGTCGAGCGTTTTGCCAAGGCGAGCGGCGCGGTGCTGCGCAAGGATGGGAAATTCCAGGCGCTGGTCGGCCGTCACGAGGCTACCGGTGCCTGGCTGGTGCTGCCGCAAAGCTTCATGAACGCGAGCGGCAGGCCGGTGCAGATGCTTGCCGGCTTCTTCAAGATCAAGCCCGAAGAAATCCTGGTGGTGCACGACGAGCTCGACTTTCCGCCGGGCGTCGCGCGCGTGAAGCAGGGCGGCGGCATCGCCGGCCACAACGGGCTGAAGGACATCTCGCAGCGCATCGGCTCTCACGACTACTGGCGCCTGCGCCTCGGGGTCGGCAAGCCGCCCGCCGGACGCGAAGGCGCCGACTACGTGCTCGAGAAACCGCCCGCCGAGGAGAAGGCCGCGATCGACGACGCGATCGAAAAATCGCTCGCCGTGCTGCCGCAGATGCTGGCGGGCGACATGCAGGGTGCGATGAACAAGCTGCATACCGAAGAGAAGCTGCCGGCGAAGGCGGCGCCGCCCCCTGCCGCGGCGGCTGCGAACCCGGCGGAGAAGAAGGCGGAGGAGAAGAAAGGTCTCTTCAGCGGTCTGCTCGGCCGCAAGAAATGAGCTTGAAGTGCGGCATCGTCGGCCTGCCGAACGTCGGCAAGTCGACGCTCTTCAATGCGCTCACCAAGGCGGGCATCGCCGCCGAGAACTATCCGTTCTGCACCATCGAGCCCAACATCGGCATCGTCGAAGTACCCGACCTGCGCCTCGACGTCATCGCGGAAATCGCGCAGCCGCAGAAGCTGGTGCCTGCCGTCGTTGAATTTGTAGATATAGCGGGCCTCGTGGCCGGCGCGTCCAAGGGCGAGGGCCTGGGCAACAAGTTTCTCGCCAACATCCGCGAGACCGACGCCATCGCGCATGTCGTGCGCTGCTTCGAGGACCCGAACGTGGTGCACGTCGCCGGCAAGGTGAATCCGGTGTCCGACATCGAGACCATCAACACAGAGCTCGCGCTCGCCGACCTCGATGCGGTCGAGCGCCAGCTCGCGAAGAACGAGAAGGTGGCGCAGAGCGGCGGTGACAAGGAGGCGCTGCGCCTGGTTTCGGCTTTGAAGAAGGTGCAGAAGGTTCTCGATGCCGGGCGCCCGGCGCGCACTGCCGAGCTGTCGAAGGAGGAGCGCGCGGTGATTCAGCCGCTTTTCTTGCTGACGATGAAGCCGACCATGTACGTCGCCAACGTCGGCGAGGACGGCTCCGCGCGGCTGCTGGCCGAGGTCAGGGCCTATGCGGCGAAGGAAGGCGCGCCGGTGGTGCCGATCTCGGCCTCGATCGAGGCGCAGATCGCCGACCTGTCGGACGAGGACAAGAAGATCTTCCTCGATGACCTCGGCATGGACGAGCCGGGCCTGAATCGCGTGATCCGTGCAACATATGGGTTGTTGGGTTTACAAACGTACTTCACCGCCGGTCCCAAAGAAGTGCGCGCCTGGACGATCCGCGCCGGCTCGACCGCGCCGCAGGCCGCGGGGGTGATCCACACCGATTTCGAGCGCGGCTTCATCCGCGCCGAGGTCGCCGCCTACGACGACTTCGTCGCGCACGGCGGCGAGCAGGGCGCCAAGGAGGCAGGCAAACTGCGCCTCGAGGGCAAGGACTACGTGGTGCGCGATGGCGACGTGATCCACTTCCGCTTCAACGTCTGAGGGAGCTCGCATGGGGGAAGTCCAGTACGGCGTGGCGACCACCAAGGACCTGCAGCAGATGGTCGAACTGCTCGGCGTGCTGTTCACCGACGAAGCGGAGTTCCAGCCCGACCCGGGCAAGCAGAAGCGCGCGCTCGAGGCGATCCTCGCCAATCCCGGCATCGGCAAGCTGTTCGTGGCGCGCGAGGGCAGGCGCGTCATCGCCATGGCGAGCCTGCTCTACACCGTGAGCACCGCCGAGGGCGGCAAGGCCGCCTGGTTCGAGGATCTGGTGGTGCACCCGGATGAGCGCAAGCGCGGTATCGGCGAGGCGCTCCTCAAGCAGGTCGTCGCCCAGGCGCGCGCCGAAGGCGTGCTGCGCATCACGCTGCTCACCGACATGCAGAACGAGCGTGCGCAGGCGATGTACCGCCGCGTCGGCTTCACCGGCTCGCCGATGAAGCCGATGCGCCTCAAGATCAAGCCGTCTTAGCGGCGAAGATCTTCGCGAGCGTCGCGCGAAAGGCGATCACCTCCGCGCCTTCGAGCACGCCGCGGCGCGTCATTTCCTGGTGCAGGCGGGGCAGGTGGTACTGCGGCACCGAGGCATAGAGATGGTGCTCGACGTGGTAATTCACGTTGTGCGGGAAGATCAGCCAGCGCAGCCAGGCCGGCCCGAGGTTGGTGCGCGCCGCGGTGAGCGGCGAGGAAAAATCGGTCGTCGCACCGTGCTCGGCAATGGCGCGCAGCCTCAGGATCGCCTGCACTACCGTGACCAGCGGCAACACCCAGAGCACCAGGTACTGCAGCAGATAGCCGCTGACCGCGAACAGCAACAGCACCATCAGGTGCAGGAAGATCACGGCGTTGCGATCGTGGCGCGCTTCGCTGCACAGCTTGGCCGAGGTATCGTCGAGCGGGCGCACCGCGAGGTTGGTCGCGGTATTGAGCCCCGGCGCCCCGCCGAGGAAATAGGCATACGTCTTCCACGCGGTGAGGCCCGATAGGTCCTTCGCCAGTTTCTTGATGAGATACATGCGGCCGCGCGGATAGCCGCCGTGCAGCGCGGTGTCCGGGTCGAGCGCGCCGTAGAGGTTGTTGTGATGCAGGCGATGGATCACGCGGTAGGTGCACATCGAGAGGCCCTGCACCATCGCGCAGGTACGTCCTACGACCTCGTTCAGCCAGCGCCGCTGGTACAGCAGGTAGTGCGCCGCGTCGTGCGCGATGATGAACAGCGCGTGCTGGCGCGTGCCGATGATCAGGATCGCCGGTACGAGCACGAGGGGATTCGGCCAATGCGCGAGCGCTACCGCAATGGCCGCGGCCAGCACCGCGAAGTCTTCCAGCACCGCCGCGCTCGCGCGCCAGGCCGAGCGGCGCGTCAGCTCCTGAACGAGCTCTTTCGGCAGCGCGCGGCGGTAATCGTCCTTGAACTCCTCGCCGATCACTTGTCGAGACCGCCGATGAGCACGTATTTCACCTCCAAGTACTCTTCCAAGCCGTACTTGGACCCTTCGCGGCCGAGGCCCGACTGCTTCACGCCGCCGAACGGCGCGACCTCTGTGGAGATGATGCCGGCGTTGGCGCCGACGATGCCGGTCTCCATGCGCTCGGCGACGCGGAAGATGCGCCCGACGTCGCGGCTGTAGAAGTAGCCGGCGAGCCCGAACTCGGTGTCGTTCGCGAGGCGCACCACCTCGTCCTCGGTCTTGAAGCGGATGAGCGGCGCCACCGGCCCGAAGGTTTCCTCGTGCGACACCGCCATCTCGGGCGTGACGTTGGCGATCACCGTCGGTTCAAAAAACAGCCCACCACGCGCGTGGCGCTTGCCGCCCAGGATTATTTTGGCGCCCTTGCCCACGGCGTCGGCGACATGCGCCTCGACCTTCTTCACGCCCTGCTCGTCGATCAGCGGGCCGATGACCACGCCGGGCTCGGTGCCGGCGCCGACCTTGAAGCCGCGCACCTTCTCCGTGAGCTTGCCGGCAAAGGCGTCGTAGACGCTGTCCTGCACATAAATGCGGTTGGCGCAGACGCAGGTCTGGCCCGCATTGCGGTATTTGGACGCCACTGCCCCCTCTACGGCGGCGTCGAGATCGGCGTCGTCGAACACGATGAACGGCGCGTTGCCGCCGAGCTCCAGCGACAATTTTTTTATCGTGTCGGCGCACTGGCGCATCAGCACGCGCCCGGTCTCGGTCGAGCCGGTGAAAGACAGCTTGCGCACGATCGGATTGGCGCACAGCTCCGCGCCGATCGCCTTTGAATCGCCGGTGATGATGTTGAGCACGCCTTTCGGGATTCCCGCGCGCTCGGCGAGCTCGGCCAGCGCGAGCGCCGAGTAAGGAGTCTGCCCCGCGGGCTTGATCACCACCGTGCAGCCGGCAGCGAGCGCCGGTCCCGCCTTGCGCGTGATCATCGCGTTCGGGAAATTCCATGGCGTGATCAGCGCGCACACGCCGACCGGCTGCTTCATGACGACGACGCGCTTGTCCGCCCACGGCGAAGGGATGGTGTCGCCGTAGGCGCGCTTGCCTTCCTCGGCGAACCATTCGATGAACGAGGCGCCGTAGGCGATCTCGCCGCGCGATTCGCTGAGCGGCTTGCCCTGCTCGGCGGTCATGATCTGCGCGAGGTCTTCCTGGTTCGCCATCATCAGGTCAAACCATTTGCGCAGAATCCCGGCGCGCTCCTTCGCGGTCTTGGCGCGCCAGGCCGGCCACGCGCGCTCCGCGGCCTCGACCGCGCGCTTCGCCTCCGCGGCGCCCATGCGCGGCACGGTGCCGAGCACGGTGCCGGTCGCGGGATTGTGAACCGCGATGCTGTTGCGGCCTTCGGCGTCGACCCAGCCGCCGTCGATGTAGCACTGCTCGCGCAACAGCTTCGAATCCTTCAGGGAGAGCGCGGCGAGAGCGGCTTGCGCGGGGGCGTTCATGCGGACCTCCAAAAGAAAAATTTTACTCCCGGTGATGGTTAGAATTGCCCTCTCACCCGGGAGGAGACCCATGAGAACGTTGATTGCAGCACTGCTGTCAGTCGCGGCAGTGGCCGCTCACGCGCAGTACCCGCAGCGCCCCGTGCAGCTCATCGTGCCGTGGGGCGCAGGCGGCGGCACCGACGCGACCGCACGCATCATCGGTACGCTGCTGGAGCGGGATCTGAAGCAGCCATTCAACGTGGTCAACCGCACCGGCGGCTCAGGCGTGGTCGGGCATGACGCGATCGCGAAGGCGACGCCCGACGGCTACACCATCGGCATGATCACGGTCGAGATCACGATGATGCATCACGTAGGCCTCACGCAGCTCAAGCACACCGACTACACGCCGATTGGACTGGTCAACGCCGACCCGGCGGCGATCAATGTGCGCAGCGATTCGCCGTACAAGTCGGTGAAGGACCTGCTCGCCGCGATCAAGGCCAACCCCGGCAAGATGAAAGCGTCGGGCACCGGCCAGGGCGGCATCTGGCACCTCGCCATCGCCGGCCTGCTCAAGGAGCAGGGCATCGATCCGAACGCGCTGCCCTGGGTGCCCTCCAACGGCGCCGCGCCCGGCATGCAGGACATGATCGCCGGCGGTGTCGACGTGGTGCCGTGCTCGCTTCCCGAGGCGCGCCCGATGATCGACGCGGGCAAGGCGCGCGCGCTCGCCGTCATGGACGCCAACCCGCCGGCGCTCTACCCGAACGTGCCGACGCTCAAGAAGGAGCTCGGCACCGACTGGCAGATCGCCGCGTGGCGCGTGATCGCGGCGCCGAAAGGCATTCCCGCCGAGGCGCAGCGCACGCTTACCGCGGCGTTGAAGCGCGTCTACGACTCGAAGGATTACAAGGACTTCATGGCGAGCCGCGGCTTCGGCGTGGTGTGGGCCGATCCGGGCGGTACGGCGAAGTTCATGGCCGATTCCGACACGAACCTCGGCGCCGCGCTGAAAGCAGTAGGACTCGCCAAATAAAGCTCCACGACGCGCTGACGGGCGCGGCGCTCGTCGTCCTTGCCGGGATCATCCTCTGGCACATCCAGGGATTTCCGGCGATGCCGGGCCAGAAGTTCGGCCCGGCCTGGTTTCCGGGCCTCATCGCCGTGGGTCTCGCGGTTTGCGGCGCGTTGCTCATCGCCGTCGGACTGCGGCAGCCTGCCCCGTGGATCGCCGCGCCGGAATGGATCCGCAGTCCTAGGGCGCGCGCCGGAATCGCCGCGCTC
>DASWER010000317.1:0-2598 GCA_036394655.1 Burkholderiales bacterium | reverse complement strand
TCCTCGCCCCATTCGGCGTGCGGCCGGCCGACCACCGAGCATTCGGCGATCGCGGGATGCGTGAGCAGCACTTCCTCGATCTCGCGCGGATAGATGTTGGAGCCGCCGGAGATGATCATGTCCTTCGAGCGGTCGCGGATGGTGAGGAAGCCGGCCGCGTCCATGCTGCCGACATCTCCGGTGTGCAGCCAGCCGCCGCGCAGCGCCTTCTTGGTCGCCTCGGGATTTTTCCAGTAGCCGGCCATGATGCAGTCGGAGCGCGTGACGATCTCGCCGATCTCGCCCTCCGGCAGCTCGCGCTCGGCGTCGTCGAAGATCTTCACTTCGCAGCCGGTGCGCGCGAAGCCGCAGCTCGAGAGCTTGTCGAGCAGCGCGGGCTGGTGCAGCTCCTGCGGCAGCCCGGTGATGGTCATCGGCGCCTCGCCCTGGCCGTAGAGCTGATACAGCCGCTGGCCGAAGAGCTCGATCGCGCGCAATGAATCCGCGACGTACATCGGCGCCCCGCCATAGACCAGCGTCTTGAGATGCCGTGGCGAGCGAGCGGCGGGACTCGCCAGCAGGCGCACCACCATCGTCGGCGCGGCGAAGAACGAGGCGCCGTGCCAATGATCGAGCAGCTCGAAGATTTCCTCCGGCTCGAAGTGCCCGCTCTCCGGAATCACGTTCACCGCGCCGGCGGCAAAGTGCGGCAGTGCGTAGCAACCCGAGCCGTGCGACAGCGGCGCCGGATGGAGCACCGCATCGTTTGCTGCGACCTTGTCGATGTCGGCGAAATAAGCGTGCGTCTGGAAGAGCAGGTTGCGATGCGTGAGCACGGCGCCCTTCGGCACGCCGGTCGTGCCGCTCGTATAGAAGAGCCAGGCTGCGTCGTCCGGTTTGACTTCGGCCGGCGGCATCGGCTCCCCACGCAGCTTGCCGATTTCCCGAATCGCTGTCCCGGTGGGGATGGCTGATTCCAGATCAGGCGTGACGAAGCAGGCCTTGGCGCCCGAGTTTTCCAGGATGTACGCGAACTCCTTGGCGTGCAGCTTGGCGTTCATCGGCACGGCGACCAGGCCGGCATGCCAGCACGCGAACAGCACCTCGTAGTACTCGGGGCAGTTCTTCATCGCCAGCGCGACGCGATCGCCCGGCTGCAGCTTTAACTTGCTCTTGTAGCCACCAGCCAGGCGCGCCGCGCGATCGGCCAGCTGCCCATAGGAGACGACCGCATGCTTGCCGAGCGCGATCGCCCGCGCGTCAGGCGCGAGCCGTGCGCGTCTCAGCAGTAGATGAGCCAGATTCACGGATGTCGAACAAAGTCTGGGCGTTGCGCGTGGTCTCTGCCGCGACTTCTTCGGCTGATCGGCCGAGGGCGCGGGCTACGGTTTTCAGTATGTGAGGCAAAAAAGCAGGCTCATTGCGGCGCGACTTGGGTTGCGGGCGCAGGTCGCGCGGCGTGAGATAGGGCGAATCGGTCTCGAGCAACAGGCGCTCGTGCGGAATGTCGCGCACCAGCTCGAGCAGGTGCGTGCCGCGGCGCTCGTCGCAGATCCAGCCGGTGATGCCGACATGGAGGCCGAGGTCGAGATAGGCGTGCAGCTCGTCCTTCTCGCCGGTGAAGCAATGTGCCACCGCCTTGCTCACGCGATGGTGGCGCAGGATCTCGGCAAAGCGCGGATGCGCGTCGCGCGAGTGCAGGAACAGCGGCTTGCCCAGCTCCAGGCCGAGCTCGAGCTGCGCGATGAACCATTTCTCCTGGTCGGGATGCGGCGAGTAGTTGCGGTTGAAGTCGAGGCCGCATTCGCCGATGGCCACCACCCGCGGGTGCTTCGCCAGCTCGCGCAGCTCGCCGATGGTCGCGGGACCGCAATCGCGCGCATGGTGCGGATGCACGCCGGCGGTGGCATGGAACCCGAACCGGCCGGCGATCTCCGCCGCCAGCTTGCTCTCGAGCACGGTGCTCCCGGTGACGACGATGCTCGCAATGCCCGCCATCCTGGCGCGTGCGACGACCGCTTCGAGGTCGTCGTGGAAGCTCGGGTGCGTGAGATTCGCGCCGATGTCGGTCAGCTGCACGCGCCGAGTATAAGACGCAGCTGTTCGTCTCGCGCGACCCCCGCGGTGAGCAGGCTGTCGGCGAACGCCGAGCCGGCCCCGAGCATCGGCGCCGCGTCGCACTCCAGGAAACAGATGCGGTCGCGGCGCTGGTCGTAGATGAAGTCGACCCGGGCGGCCCAATCGACGCCGAGAATCTTCGCTATGCGTGCAGCGGTGTCGCGCACCCGTACGCTCAATGCATTGGGAATTGGTTCCCGCCGGGGGCGGAGCAGGTACTTGCGCGCAAAGGAGTACGGCGTGCCTTCGGGAAGCACGATGCGCAGTGGCGTGCCGACCAGGTCGTGCAACACGGCTACGGTCAATTCCATGCCGACGACCAGCTCCTGGACGAGGCGGTCGTCGCCGCGCGGGATGGGACCGTGGCGCAGCACGCGCACGCCGAGCGAATCGGAGCCGCGGCGCGGCTTTACGATCAGCGGAAACGAACGACCGCCCGCGGGGCATTCGATGCCGGCGCCGGCGACCCGTTGGGTGGCGGCGAGCTTGTCGTAGCAGAGC
>DASWER010000316.1:0-1632 GCA_036394655.1 Burkholderiales bacterium | reverse complement strand
GTAATGGCGCAGCTCCTCGGTCCGATTCATGGGGTTCACCGGCACCACCACCGCATCGGCGCGCAGCACGGCGTAATACGCGATGATGAACTGCGGGCAGTTCTGCAGATAGAGCAGCACGCGCTCGCCTTTGGCGACGCCGCAGCGCTGCTGCAGGAAGCCGGCAAGCGCGTCGGCGTCGCGCTTGAGCTCGCCGTAGGTGACGCGGCTGCCGTAGTAGTCGACTGCGGTGCGCTCGGGGTGCTCGGCCGCTTGCGCGGCCAGGTTGTCATAGACACTGTGGCGCGGCAGCTCGAGGGTTTTCGGCACGCCGGGCGGCCAATGCGGGAAATGCCGCGTGAACATCACAAAGCGTAGCGCTCGACCGCTTTCTCGTTCCAGGCGATGCCGCTGCCGGGCCGGGAAGGAATCAGCACATGGCCGTCCTTCAGCTCGACCGGCTGCTCGAGTATCGGATCCGCCCAGTCGACGTATTCGAGCCAGTGACAGGTCGGTGTCGCCGCGAGGAGATGGCAGCTCACTTCCGGGAAGAGGTGGCTCGACATCTCGATGCCGGCTCCTTGAGCGAGCGCCGCGGCGCGCAGCCAGCCGGTGACGCCGCCGATGCGCTGCGCATCGGGCATCGCGTAGTCGCAGGCGCCGGCGGCGAGCGCCTGCGCCATCTGCTCGGGTCCCATGAAGTTCTCGCCGAGCTGGATCGGGGTTGCGAGCTCGCGCGCAAGGCGCGCCGCGCCGGCGAAATCGTCGGCGCGGATCGGCTCCTCGATCCAGTAAACGCCGCCCTCGTCGTCGATCATGCGCCCGCGCTTCAGCGCCTCGGCGACGCTCAGCGCCTGGTTGAAATCCACCATCAGCGCGATCTCGGTCCCGATCGCCTGCTTCACCGCGCGCAGCGCCTCGATGTCGTCGCGCGCCTCGGGACGCCCCATGCGCAGTTTCACCGCACGGAAACCCTCGGCGACCAGCTCGTTCGCCTCCTTCGCGAGCGCCGCGAGGGGCATGATGCCCAACCCCTTGGAGTTGTACGCGGGAATCGGCCGCGGCGCCGCGCCAAGCAGCCGCACGAGCGGCTGGCCGAGCGACAGCGCTAGCGCATCCCACGCCGCCATGTCGATGCCGGCGATGGCGAACAGCACGATGTTGTGCACCCCGAGCAGCGCGTAGCGCGCGCGCAGCTTGCGCTCCATGTCCAGAGGCGCAAGCTCGTCGCCTTTGATCATCTCGGCCATTGCCTCGACCAGCTTCGCGATCGGCGCCAGGTTGTGCTTGCCGATGGCGAAAAGGTACGAGCGCCCGACCACGCCCTCGTCGGTCTCGAGATCGATGAGCAGCAATGCGGCCGCCGTCAGGGCCCCGGTGCTGGTGGTCAGCGGGCGCTTCATCGGCGCGGCGACCGGGCGGACGCGGATATTTCGGAGCTTCATTTGCCTGTGAAGCGGGGTTTGCGCTTCTCCATGAAGGCGCGCCGCCCCTCGGCATAGTCGGCGCTCTTCGCGCAGCGCTCGATCGCGGCGCGCATGCGCTCGGCGTCCGGGGTGCCGGAAGATTTCACGAACTCTTCGAAGGTCGTCTTGCTGTTGGCGATGGAAAGCGGCGCGTTTTCGCACAGCGTACGGATCACATCGTCGACAT
>DASWER010000315.1:0-13438 GCA_036394655.1 Burkholderiales bacterium | reverse complement strand
GTCATCCCGCTCTATCCGCAATACGCCGACAGCACGACCGGCAGCGTGCTCGATCTCTTGCCGCCGAAGATTCGAGCGGTGCGCGATTTCCACGATCATCCGGCGTATATCGCGGCGCTCGCGGCGAACGTCGAGCGTCACTGGTTTCGACACGACCGCGGCGAGCTGCTGCTGATGAGCTTTCACGGGCTGCCGAAGCGCGGCGCCGGGCCGTACGAGCAGCAATGCCGTGCGACCGCGGCGTTGCTGGCGCGCGCGCTCAAGCTGCGCGACCAGCAGTGGCGAGTGACCTTCCAGTCGCGCTTCGGATACGCGAAGTGGCTCGAGCCTTACACCGAGGCGACACTCGTTGAGCTCGCGCAAAGCGGCGCGCAGCGCGTCGATGTCGTCTGCCCGGGGTTCGTCGCCGATTGCCTCGAGACGCTGGAAGAGCTCGGCATCCGCGGCCGCGAGAAATTCCTCGCCGCAGGCGGGCGCGAGCTGCAGCTCATCGAGTGCCTGAACGAGCTGCCGCGGTGGATCGCGGCGCTCACCGAGATCAGCGGCCGAGCAAGCCCCTGAGCTTGTCCGCGGTGGAGCCGCCGCCTTGCGGGGGGCTGCCGCCTTGCGCCGGGCTGCCCTCCGCAGGCGGCTTGCCGCCCCCGAGGCGCTCCTGCAGCCGCTCCTTCAGCTTGTCGCCGAGCTTGGACTTCGCGAGCTCGCTCGCCGCCGCCGAATAATCCACCTGATATTTCAGCGCGTCGAAGGGGCCCGAGAGGTGCACCGGCACCGTAAGGCCCGCGAGCTGTGATAGGTC
This sequence comes from Burkholderiales bacterium, assembly GCA_036394655.1. Taxonomy (GTDB): domain Bacteria; phylum Pseudomonadota; class Gammaproteobacteria; order Burkholderiales; family SG8-39; genus SCGC-AG-212-J23. The sequence continues at coordinate 12,642 of DASWER010000315.1, read as the reverse complement.
GTCGCCGCCCTGGCCCTTGGCCGTCGCCACGACCGTCGCCTTGGTGACGTAGTCGAGGCTCGAGTTGCCGATGTCGATGTCGCCGCGTCCCGAGACGCGGAACAGCGGCGCCTTCATGTCGAGGTCTTCGTTGTGCGCGACGCCGTTCTTGATCGTGAAGCTGGCGGTCATCTCCGAAAAATCCGTCTGCTGCGTCTGGCGCGCCTCGGTGCGCGCCTCCTGCGAGCCGAGCGCGCTCTTCGCCTTGCGGAACACCTCCGCGAGGTTGATGCCCTTGATGGCACCGTCTTTCAGCTGCAGGCGCGCGCTGCCGGCGAGCGATTTCTTCATCGTGTTGACCGTCTTGCCCGCCGCGCTGACGTCGAGCGCGAGAGTGCCGCGGCCTTCGAGGGTGTCCTTCTGCGCAAAGTCGCGCAGCAGCGGACCGATGGAAATGCCGGTGAGCGTTTCCTTGGCCGCCACGCGCCCGTCCGCCTGCGCGGAGAGCGCACCGGACATGGAACCTTCATAGAGGTTCGCGGAAAGCGGCGCGACGTCGAGCCGGCCGTTCGCGGCTTTCACTTCCGCTTTGAGGTTCGCGAGCTTGAGCCCCTTCACCTGCAGCGCGCCGACCTGCAGGCGGCCGTTGGCATTCAGGCCCTTCAGCGCCGAGAGATCCACCGGCGTGTCCTCGGCCTGCTTCTGCGGCGCCGGGGCGGAGGGCTTCTCCGCGCCTTTCTCGCTCGGCGCCTGCGGCGCGGAGACGGGTTTCTTTTCCGGCTGCGAATAGCGATCGAGGTTCAGCCGGTCGACGTTGATGTCGAACTGGTAGGCCGGCGGCGAGAACTTGACGAGGCCGAGCTTCGCCTGGATGTTCGACTCGTCGAACTTCGCCGAGAGATCGGCGTTCGCGGTCTGCTTGTCGAGGTCGGCCTTGAGCGAGCCGGTGATCGGGATCTTCACGCTCTTCTGCGGCAGGCTCGGGTCATTCATCGCCACGTCCGCAGTGAGCTGCGGGATGAGCAGCGCCCTGGCCGAGCCCTCGACGCCGGAGAGCTTGAGCTTCGCCTCGATCTCGCGCGCCGCTTCCTTCAACTTGAGGTCCGCCGTCACGGCGGCGCCCTTCGCCTTGTCGGCGGCGATCACCAGCTCCGGCGCGGCGATGTGGGCTTCCAGGTTCTGCTTGTCCTGCACGCCTTTAACGTCGAGCACCAGGCCGTTGACCTGGTACTCGTTCTTTTCCGGATTGGCGGCGATGTCGCCCTTGGCGTTGACGTTCAAGTTGGTAAACCCGGCCGCCGCGCCGGTGACCTTGGCGTCGAGCTTGGAGACGGCGAAGGACTTGGCGCCAAGATCGAACTTGTAGCCGCCGCCGACATCGACCTTGACGTCCAGATCCGGATTGCGGCCCTTGATCGCAGCCTTGAGCTCGAGCTTGCCGTCGGCTTTTTCAGCGATGCGGCCGGTCGAGAGCTTGAGGTCGCTCACCGCGAGCTCCTGACCGCTCGCCTGGTCCAGGTAGCTGACCGACGAGCGGTCGACCTGGACGCTGGCGATGTCGAACGCGACGGCCTTGCCGCCGGCATCGGCACGTTCCTGAGACTTTTTCTCCGCCGGCTTGTCCTTCGACGCTGGCGCCTTGCTGTCGGCGGGCTGCGCCTCCATGAGGTCGCTGAAGTTGAAGCGGCCGTCCTTCTCTTTCACGATGTTCGCCTTCAGGCCGGACACGCGGATGCCGTCGACGATGGCCTGGCCGTGCAGCAACGGTAGCAAGGCGACGGAGGCGTGCGCAGAATCGAGCGAGACGAACTGCTGGTCGCTCGCGCGCTCGGAAAGCGTGACACCATTCACCTTGGCGCCGAGCGCGGGCCAGAAGGCGAGCTCCAGGTTGCCTTTCAGGCTGAGCGTGCGGCCGGTCTTGTCCTTGACCAGGGTCTCGATCTGGCCCTTGTACCGGTTCGGATCGAAGGTCATGGCGAAAATGGCGCCCCCCAGGACCACAAGGACCAGCAGCCCCACAATCGCGTAAATCGAGTATCTGATAGCTTTCATCGCCTAATCATCAAGTTGTAAAACACCGGGTGGCAAAATCGCGCTTGAAAAACCCCGGACAGACCCCAATTCGACAAGATGCAGGAAGAGACCGTTCAGCCACAAGACGCCGAGAACTCGGGTAAGAGCGTGGAAGAGCAGCTCGCCGACGCCCGGGCCCAGGTCGGCCAGCAGCGCGACGCCATGTTGCGCGCGCTGGCCGACGCGGAGAATGCCCGCAAACGCTACCAGGCGGAAGCGGCCAACTCCCAGAAGTACGCCATCGAGCGCTTCGCCGAAGCGCTGCTTCCCGTGGTCGACAGCCTCGAGGCGGCGCTCGCGAACAAGGATGCGAGCCGCGAAGCGCTGCGCGATGGCGTGCAGCTCACGCTCCGGCAGCTCACCCAGGCACTCGAGAAGGCCCGCGTCTCGCCGATCGCGCCGGCTCCCGGCGAGCGCTTCGACCCGCACCGCCACCAGGCAATGGCGGCCGTCGAGGCCCCTCCGGGTGAAATGCGGGAACCCAACACCGTGGTCGCCACCATGCAGAAGGGCTACCAACTCCACGACCGGGTGCTGCGCCCGGCGCTGGTCACGGTCGCCAAGCCAGTTGAAAAAACCAGAACAAACCCCATATCAGACACAGACTTAGATTAAACGGGACAACCCATGGCAAAAATCATCGGCATCGACCTCGGCACCACCAACTCCTGCGTCGCGATCATGGAGGGCGGCAAGCCCAAAGTCATCGAGAACTCGGAGGGCGCGCGCACGACGCCGTCGGTGGTCGCCTATACCGAGGACGGCGAAGTCCTGGTCGGCGCGCCTGCCAAGCGGCAGGCCGTGACCAACGCCAAGAACACCGTCTACGCGGTGAAGCGCCTGATCGGCCGGCGCTTCGAGGAAAAGGAAGTGCAGAAGGACATCAACATGATGCCCTACAAGATCGTGCGCGCCGACAACGGCGACGCATGGGTCGAAGTGCGCGGCAAGAAGATCGCGCCGCAGCAGGTGTCGGCCGAAATCCTGCGCAAGATGAAGAAGACCGCCGAGGACTATCTCGGCGAAGAGGTGAGCGAAGCCGTCATCACGGTGCCGGCGTACTTCAACGACTCGCAGCGCCAGGCGACCAAGGACGCCGGCCGCATCGCCGGCCTCGACGTGAAGCGCATCATCAACGAGCCGACCGCGGCGGCATTGGCGTTTGGTCTCGACAAGCAGCTGAAGAAGGATTCCAAGATCGCCGTCTATGACCTGGGAGGCGGCACCTTCGACATCTCGATCATCGAGATCGCGGACGTCGAGGGCGAGAAGCAGTTCGAGGTGCTCTCCACCAACGGCGACACGTTCCTCGGCGGCGAGGACTTCGATCAGCGCCTGATCGACTACATCGTGACCGAGTTCAAGAAGGACCAGGGCCTCGATCTCTCCAAGGACGTGCTCGCGCTGCAGCGGCTGAAGGAATCCGCCGAGAAAGCCAAGATCGAGCTCTCGTCGTCGCAGCAGACCGAGATCAACCTGCCGTACATTACGGCGGACCAGTCGGGGCCCAAGCACCTGACGATGAAGATCACGCGCGCCAAGTTCGAGTCGCTGGTCGACGAGCTGATCCAGCGCACCATCGAGCCCTGCCGCATCGCGATCAAGGACGCGGGCGTCAAGCTCTCGGACATCGACGACGTGATCCTGGTCGGCGGCCAGACGCGCATGCCGAAGGTGGTCGACAAGGTGCGCGAGCTGTTCGGAAGAGAGCCGCGCAAGGACGTCAATCCGGATGAAGCGGTGGCCATCGGCGCCGCGATCCAGGCGGGCGTGCTGAAGGGCGACGTCAAGGACGTGCTGCTGCTCGACGTCACGCCGCTGTCTCTGGGCATCGAGACGCTCGGCGGCGTGATGACCAAGCTGATCAACAAGAACACCACCATCCCGACCAAGGCGCAGCAGGTGTTCTCGACCGCGGACGACAACCAGAACGCGGTGACGATCCACGTGCTGCAGGGCGAGCGCGACCTCGCCTCGGGCAACAAGTCGCTCGGGCAATTCAACCTGACCGACATTCCGCCCGCGCCGCGCGGCATGCCGCAGATCGAGGTCACGTTCGACATCGACGCCAACGGCATCCTGCACGTCGCGGCCAAGGACAAGGCCACCGGCAAGGAGAACAAGATCAAGATCCAGGCGAGCTCGGGCCTGAACGAGGCCGAGATCCAGCGCATGGTGAAGGACGCCGAGGCGCATGCCGAGGACGACCGCAAGACCCTCGAGCTGGTCAATGCCCGCAACTCCGCCGAGGCGCTGGTACACTCGGTGAGGAAGTCGCTCAAGGAATACGGCGACCAGGTCGACGCTGCCGAGAAGGAGAAGATCGAGGCCGCGGTGAAGGATGCCGAGGCGTCGCTCAAGTCGGAGGACAAGGCCGAGATCGAGGCGAAAGCCCAGGCGCTGGCGCAGGCGGCGCAGAAGCTCGGCGAGAAGGTCTACGCCGAGCAGCAAGCCAAGGCGCAAGCCGGCCCGCAGGGCGGCGCGCAGCAAGGCCAGGACCAGGCGGACGCCGGCAAGAAGGACGACAACAACGTCGTCGATGCCGAGTTCACCGAGGTGAAGGACAAGAAGGCGGGCTAAGGTTCGCCTTCAATGAAATGACGAACGGGCCCCGAGCTGGGCCCGTTCGCGTGTCTGGGGACTAGGAATGGCGAAGCGCGATTACTACGAAGTGCTGGGCGTCAACCGCGATGCCCCGGAAGACGACCTGAAGAAGGCCTACCGGCGCCTTGCCATGAAATGGCATCCGGACCGCAATCCGGAGAATCCGCGCGCCGAGGACCACTTCAAGGAGGCGAAAGAGGCCTACGAGGTGCTCTGCGAGCCCGCCAAGCGCGCCGCCTACGACCAGTTCGGCCACGCCGGCGTCGACCCGCAATCGGGCATGGGCGCGGGCCAGGCCGGCGGCTTCGGCGACATCTTCGGCGACATCTTCGGCGAGATCTTCGGCGGCGGCCGCGCCGGCCGCTCGAGCGTGTTCCGCGGCGCCGACCTGCGCTACAACCTCGAGATCACGCTCGAGCAGGCGTCGCACGGCTTCGAGACCAAGATCCGCATCCCGGCGATGGCGAGCTGCGAGAGCTGCAAAGGCAGCGGCGCGCGGCCGGGAACGGCACCCACCACCTGCCCGTCGTGCCGCGGCGCGGGCCAGGTGCGCGTCTCGCAGGGCCCGTTCTCGATCGCGCAGACCTGCCCGCGCTGCCACGGCTCGGGCAGCATCATTCCGCACCCCTGCGCGCAATGCTCGGGCAGCGGCCGCATCAAGCTGCAGAAAACCCTCTCAGTGAGAATTCCCGCCGGCGTCGACGAAGGCGATCGCGTGCGGCTCTCCGGCGAGGGCGAGCCCGGCGTCAACGGCGGTCCTGCGGGCGATCTCTACGTGCAGGTGCACATCAAGCCGCACGCGGTGTTCACGCGCGACCACGACGACCTGCACTGCGAGATGCCGATCTCGATCACCAGCGCCGCGCTCGGCGGCGAGATCGCCATCCCGACGCTGGACGGCTCCGCGAAAATTCGCGTGCCCGCGGAAACCCAAAGCGGCAAGACCTTCCGCCTCAAGGGCAAGGGCGTGAAAGGCGTGAGGAGCCAGGCGGCCGGCGATCTTTTCTGCCACGTGGTGGTCGAGACGCCGGTGCAGCTCACGCAGCGCCAGCGCGAGATCCTGCGCGAGTTCGAGTCGATCAGCCAGCAGGACAGCGCGCGCCACAACCCGCGCGCCAAAGGCTGGTTCGATAAAGTTAAGGAATTCTTCGAGAGCTAGACGCCTGCCGCTACACGCCTAAGGTGCGCCGCAGGAAGGCGAGCGGCTTGCGCAGCAGGTAGTAGCCGAGCGAGACGCGATCGGCATAGATCTTGGCGGTGCCGCGCAGGCCGATGCGCGGCAGCCCCTGCCCCGGCACCAGCTGGGCATGCACCACATACGCCAGCGTGCCGTCGGGCGCGATGGTCGCCTCGTAGCTCGAGCGCTCGATCCTGGCCTGCAGCGGCGACAGCGGATCGACGTGCAGCAGCAGGTTCACTTCCGACCCCTTCTCGAGCTCCACCGCGTCTTCGGGCGGAACGTAGATGGTCACGTCGATGATCGATGGATCGGCGATCATCATGATGCGCTCGCCCACCTGCACCGGCCGTCCGAGCCACTCCTCCTGGCTGGCAAAAACCGCGACGCCGCCCTGCGGCGCCGTGAGCTTCGACTTCTCGAGCAGCTCGGTCAGGTAGACCACCTCCGCCTGCTTCTCTTGCGTGCGGGCGTTCAGCACCTGCAGCTCGAAGCGGCTCGCTTCGTCGCTGAATGACTTGAAGATGGCGCGCTGCAGGTCGGCGCGCGCGATGTCGAGCGCGCGCGAGGCGAGCTCGAGCCGGTTCCTGAGGCCGGTATCGTCCAGCACCACCAGCACCTCGTCGGCCTTCACGATCTGGTTGGGCTTGACCAGCACCTCGCGCACCGCGCCGTCGAGCGGCGAGGTCACGGGGATCGGCCGCGCGGAGGTGATCTCGGCCGGCGCGAGCACGCTCAGGCGCACCGGTATCAGCCCTGCCAGCACCACCAGGATGGCGCCGACCGCGAGCTGTCGCCAGGTCTTGCGGCTCTTCAGCCAGCGCTTGATGCCGCTGCGCTCGCTGCGCCAGGCCCACAGCGCGAATCCGGTGGAGCCCGCGATCCATTCCGCCACGGCACGCTCGGCATCCGAGAACGGCTCGGCACGGAAGAACAGCATCCCGCCCAGCGCCACCGCGTTCGGCCCGCGCAGCGGGCAATGCATGAGATAAGCCGGGACCCATTCGCTGCCATCGTGGACCACCGCCTCGGGCAGCTCGGCGGTCGTGAAGCTCTGCGGCTTCTCGAACGGATCGGGAGTGATGGCGCGCAGCAGGCGAACCAGCCACTGCTGATAGGGGCTGTCGCCGGAGACATCGGCGAGACCCGAGGCGGCGGCGATCAGCGGCCGCCCAAAGACATCCTGCCGCCACAGCACGGCCTGGTCGAAGCGCAACGCCGAGGAGGCGTCGTTGACCGCGCGGAAGGCGACCTCGCGGTTCGAGCCCGCGGACTGCAGGCGCCGCTCGAGCTGCAGCAGCGCGAGCGCGGAATCGGGGGTGTCGCTCACGTCTAGGGGTTCGACGGCGGTTCGAACACCGCCGTACCCACCGTGCCGGGCAGCAGCCGTCCTTCGCCCTTCTCGATCAGCGCCTCGACCTCGAGCTGCTGGCTCACGCCGTCGACGCGCGAATTCATCTTCGAAATGCGCGCCTCGTAGACCTGCCCGGTCTCCTTGATGCTGATGCTCAGCGGCGTCCCGGTGCGCAGCCACGCCACCCACGCCGCCGGCACGAACATCTGCGCCTTGAGCGAGCTGGTATTGACGAGGTCGATCAGCGGATGGCCCGCGGCCACGCTCTCGGAGGGCTTGACGCGCAGGCGCGCCACACTGCCGGCGAACGGCGCGTCCACCTTGCAATAGGCGAGCTGTGATTCGCGGAAGCTGAGCTGGCTGCGCGCCTTGTCGGCGGCCGCCGCGGCGACCTTGACGTCGAGCTCGCCCGCGGCGCCGAGCGCCTGCAGCCGCATGCGGGCGAGATGCGTCTCGCGCGCGGCGCGCAGCTCCGCGGCCGCGCTATCGAGCTGCGCCTGCTGCTCAGAGCAGTCGAACTCGATGAGATGGGCGCCCTTCTTGAACTGGTCGCCCAGGCCGACGGCGATGCTGCGGATCCTGCCCGCCATCTGGCTCGACAGCGTGCTCTCCTCGATCGGGGTGATCAGCGCCGGAACCTCCATTTTCGCGGGCGGCTTGGCCGGTGCTTTAGGCGCCTGCGCATGCGCGGCGCCGACGATTGCCACCAGGATCACGGCGCTCGCTTTCATTCGGTGACGAGCTCCGCTTCGAGGCGCAGTCCCAGCCGGCCGCCATTGAAATCCGGCGCCGCGGACTTGCCGACCATCGCCTGCGCCACGGCCTTGCCGGAGGTGCGCAGGCTTTGCGCCGCCCGCAGCGCGGGCCGCACGATCCTGACCGCGGAGAGCTCGCCGATGACGCGATACGCCGCACCCTCGCCGAGCACGCGCCACTGCTCGTCGTCCACCGGCTCGCTCAGACTGGTCTTGAATTCCCGCAGCAGCGTGGCGCCGCCCGGGCCGGGCCGCGCGATGATCGCCACCCGCGCGGTGCGCCGTCCGTCGTTCGGCTGGTCGAGGTAGAGCTGCATCTGCAACTGCACGTCGGCCGGTGCGCCGGCCGCCGCGGTCATGCCCGCGCTCGAGAGCACGCGCTCGACGCCCTGGCGCAGCAGGCTCGCGATGCGCGGCGTCGTGCCAGCGACCTCGGTCACGGCAGCCGACGGCCGCGGCGCCGCCGAGCGCGGCGCGAAGCTCGCGCGCTCGAGTGCGGTGAACCGCATCTCCACCAGCTCGGACAGCTCGGCGACGGCCTTGACTTCGTCCTCCTGCGGCACCGCGTCGTAGCCGACCGAGTTGAACAGGCGCGCGATGCCGGCCTGCACGTTGGCATAAGCCAGGTCGCGATTGATGTGGCTCGCCATGGCGCGGGCGCGGGCGCGGATCAGCTCGATCTCGCTGTCAATGCCGACTTTCTCGCCGGCGGCGAGGTGCTGCACGATCAGGTCGTCGTCGCGCGCCGCCTCGTCCCAGATGAGGAACTCGTCGGCCACCAGCGCATAGCGCACCGCTGCGAGGCGCGTCTGCGCGAGGACTGCCATGGCCATCGCCTGGCGGCGTGCCTCGTCGGCGCGGCGCTGCGCTTCCTCGGAGCGGTTGAGCGCCGGCAGCGAGAATATCTTCACCAGGTTGAAAGCGACGTTGACGCCCGCCGAGGTCCAGGTGTTGTTGAGGAGGAAGCGGTTGCTGTCGTAGTTGTGCCCGAGATCGAGGTTGAGACCCGGTAGCAGCCCGACCAACGCCTTGCGCGCCTCGTCGGCCGAGATGCGCGAGCGGTAGCCTTCCTCCGCCATCTCGGGCCGCATCTGCAGCGCGAGCGTCTCGAGCTTCTCGACGTCGGCGGTGAGATCCGGCACCAGCCGCGCGTCGCCCTCCACGGTGGCCACGCGCAGCTCCCTTCCGGGCGGCGCGTTGACCAAAACCGCGAGGTCGATCTTGGCCTGCGCGAGATCGTTTCGCCGAAAGGCGATCTGCTGGCTGAGATCGAGCAGCGCGCGGCGCAGGGTGGCCGTCTGCACCGGCGGCAGGAGCTTGCGCGCCTCGATGAAGCGGGTCTTGTCGATGGCCTGGTCGACCTCGGCAAGCAGGCGGTCGGCCGCCGGCAGGAGGCGCTCCGCCGCCTCGGCGCGCCACCAGGCGACGCGCACGTCATGCAGCAGCGTCTGCACCGCCTTGCGGCGGCGCTCCGCCGCGATCAGCTTCTGGTCGGAGAGCTGGCGGGCGCGGTAATAGCTGACGCCGAAATCGAGCAGGTTCCAGGCAAAGCCGACGCTCGCCGTGGTGCGCGTCCGCTCCACCGAGGCGGACGGCGTCGTGGCGATGGTGCCGTCCGGGGTGAAGCCGAAGCCGAAGGTATCGTTGCTGCGCGTGCTGTAGCCCGCACTTGCGGTCAGCTTGGGCAGCAGGTCGAACTGCGCCACATCGAGCTGCGCCGCCGCGGCGGCTTCCTCCATGCGGCGCTGGCGGTGCTCGGCCTGGTACTTGATGGCGCGCGCGGTCGCCTCCGACAGGCGCAACGGGCGCTCGATCGGCTCCTGCCCTTCAAACAGATTGCGCTGCGCATCGGCCGCCAAACGCTCGCGCTGCGCCGCATCGAGCGGACGAGTAAGGACGGCGCAACCGCCGAGCAACACGACCAGCGCGGCGGCAAGAGGCGGTCCGGCAAGGTGCAACAGCATGTTTCGCATGACCATGTTCTCGTTCTTATGCTCCGCTGCGCGGACAGCGGGCCCATGGTCCCATCTTAGCGGAGCCACAAAAAGCTGCTCGCGGCCCGGGCGAGCCGTCTTCAGCGCTCCTCGCGCCCGCGCGCAATGCGCTCGAGCAGCGGATCCTTCGCCTTCGCGGCGCGCACCTGCTCGCTGAACGACGCGGCGCTGTGCTTATCCGCATGCGCCGGCGTGCCTTTGGCAGGAGACTCGCGTGGCGGCGCCTGGCGGGCGGCCTCCAGGCGGGCCTTCTCGGCCTCTTTCTTGTCGACGTCCATGCCCAGCACGAGCGTGTCCGGATCCGGGCGCGGCGCCGCTTCGCTCGCCTGCGAGGCGCCGAATTGGAGCGCGAACAAGGCGTGCGCCTCGCGCCCCTCGGTGTCGCGCGCGATCACCTCGACTTCCACCGTGCCCTGCTCCAGTCCGGGAGGGCTGCCGATGAACTCGCCCCGCAGGCTCTCGAACTTGAGCCAGGCCGGAAGCGGCGCGCCGTTCGCGAGCCGCGCTTGCAGCATCACCATGGCCTGCGGATCGGTATGCGCGAAGGCATCTCGCGGCACGAGCAGCGGCGCGCGAGCGTCGTCCAGAACCTGCATATCGGGAATGCCGCGATACACGAACAGGCGCTGCCCGCCGCCGAGGAACTTGCTCAGTTCGTCCAGATCGCTGACGCGGATGATTCCGGCCTGCGCCGGGAGGAGCCGCACAATCGGGAACCCGCCGACGACGCTCGATTTGTCGGCGTCCGCCGAGACCAGGCTGCTGTCGGGCCACTGTACGGACGGCACCGTGGGCTGCCCTCCCAGATTCGAAGCGGCGACGGCGCTGTCCACCGGCAGGCCTAGCGGTATCGCCGCGGCGGGCCGCGCAATGGCAGCCGCCGGTTCCGGCGCCGGCACGAAAGCGGGTGCTGCGACTGGCGAGGGCGCGCTCGCCGTGGTCCCCGCCGACAGGCCCACCGGAGCCTGCGGCATGGTCTGCGAAGAGAGCACCGCGTTGTCGTCGGTACCCAGGATGGTCACCTGCACCGTGGTCGTCGTGCCATCGGTCGAGGCCACGGTGAAGGTATCCGACACCGATTGCCCGACGTTGAGGCTGTCGAACGCGCTGTTGGCGGTGTAGGTCCAGGCGCCGTTCGCGGCGATGGAGAACGTGCCGTTCGCACCGGCCACATTTGTCTGCGGCACGAAAGCCTGCGCGCTGTCGACGTCGACCACGGTCAGCGTTCCGCCCGTCGTCAGCGGCGCGTCGGTCTCGTCCAGGTCGACTGTCGCGGAGCTCAGCACCGCGGCGTCGTTCGTCCCGGTGACGGTGACCTGCACGGTGCTCGTCGTGCCATCGGCCGCGGCGACCGTGAACGTGTCGGAGACCGACTGCCCGACGTTCAGATTGTCGAAGGCGCTATTCGCCGTGTAGGTCCACGAGCCATTCGCGGCGATGGAGAACGTGCCGTTCGCGCCGGCAACGTTGGCCTGCGCCACGAAGGCCTGCGCATTGTCGACGTCGGAGACGGTCAGCGTGCCGCCGGTCGTCAGCGGCGCATTCGTCTCGGCGAGGACGACCGTTGCCGAGCTCACCACTGCCGCGTCGTTGGTTCCGTTGATCGTCACTTGCACCGTGCTCGTGGTGCCGTCTGCCGATGCCACCGTGAAGGTATCGGACAGGGACTGGCCGACGTTGAGGTTGTCGAACGCACTGCTGGCGGTGTAGGTCCAGGCGCCACTGGCCGCGATCGAGAACGTGCCGTACGCGCCGGCCACGCTGGCCTGTGGCACGAACGTCTGCGCGCTGTCCACGTCCGATACCGTCAGCGTGCCTCCCGTGGTCAGCGCCGCGTTGGTCTCGGACAGCGCGACCGTTGCGGAGCTCAGCACCGCCGCGTCGTTCGTGCCATTGATCGTCACCTGCACCGTGCTGGTCGTGCCGTCGGCGGAGGCCACCGTGAAGGTATCCGATACCGACTGGCCGACGTTCAGGTTGTCGAAGGCGCTATTGGCTGTATACGTCCAGGCACCATTCGCCGCGATCGAGAACGTGCCGTTCGCGCCCGCGACATTGCTCTGCGGCACGAAGGTCTGCGCGTCGTCCACATCGGACACGGTCAGCACGCCGCCGGTCGTGAGCGGCGCATTGGTCTCCGCTACGGACACCGTCGCCGAGCTCACCACCGCGGCATCGTTGGTGCCGTTGATGGTGACTTGCACGGTGCTGGTCGTGCCGTCGGCCGAAGCCACGGTGAACGTGTCCGACACCGACTGGCCGACGTTCAGGTTGTCGAAGGCGCTGTTCGCCGTGTAGGTCCAGGCGCCATTCGCAGCGATCGAGAACGTGCCGTTCGCGCCGGCGACATTCGTCTGCGGCACGAAGGCCTGCGCATCATCGACATCGGAAACGGTGAGCGTGCCGCCGGTCGTCAGCGCCGCATTGGTCTCGGACAGCGCCACGGTCGCCGAGCTCAGCACGGCGGCGTCGTTGGTTCCGTTGATCGTGACTTGCACCGTGCTCGTGGTGCCGTCTGCCGAGGCGACGGTAAAGGTATCGGACACGGACTGGCCGACGTTCAGGTTGTCGAAGGCGCTATTGGCTGTATACGTCCAGGCACCATTCGCCGCGATCGAGAACGTGCCGTTCGCGCCGGCGACATTCGTCTGCGGCACGAAGGCCTGCGCATCATCGACATCGGAAACGGTGAGCGTGCCGCCGGTC
>DASWER010000314.1:0-2049 GCA_036394655.1 Burkholderiales bacterium | reverse complement strand
GCCGCGTTGTCGCAGCGACCGGTCACGGCGCAGGGCGTGCGCTTGTCGAGCTTGCGGCATTCCTGGACCGCAGCGGTGTTGCGCATGCGCTCGAACGCGGCGGCCAGGTCGGGCACGACCTTGTTCACGCCGGCGACCAGGATCACTTTGCCCGCGCCGAACGCGTAGCCGGCGAGCCGATTGCCGCTGCCGTCCACGTTCACTATTTCACCCGCCATGGTGACGGCATTGACGCCGCCCACCAGCCAGTCCGCCGTGGTGGCCTGGCGGCGCCGGCGCGTGCGCTCCTCGCGCTCATGGGTCGCGGCGATCGCCGGCCGCAGCCACTTGTAGCCTCCGCTGCCCAGGGCATCGAGCACTCCGATCTCCTCCAGCGTCGCGGAGCCACCGTTCATCACGCTCGCTCCCAGCGGGATGCGCTGAAGGATCAGGCGCAGCGCCTCGCGGCCATCGGCCGCGTGCACCAGCTCGATGCCACGCCCGGCAAGGGCCGCCTTGAGATCATTGATCACTATTCGTCGCGCTCCACCGGCTTGCCGCCGAGGAACAGGTTCGACCAGAGCTTGTCCCACTTCTCGCCCTCGTCGAGCGCGATCGCCGGATCGATGATCTCGTGGGGAAACTTGTTGAGCGGCGTATCGACCGCCAGGCTCGATGGCACGCGGTTGACGGCTTTGAAGAACTCCTGCCCCTCGCGCGACAGCAGGAACTCGGTGAACAGCAGCGCGGCGTGCGGCCGGCGCGAGTCCTTCGCCAGGCCGACGGCGCTCGCCTGGCCGAACGCCGGCGCGAGCGGCTTCCAGTCGACCGGCGCCCCTGCCCGCTTCAGCGTCTCCATATTGTTGTTGTACGCCGTGACCAACAGCGGGATCTCCCCGGAAGCCACCAACTGAGCGGCGAGGATGTGGCCGTTGCGGATGGTGGGCTTCATCGCCGCCAGGCGCCGGAAGTAGGCGAGGCCGCGCTCCTCGCCCATCGCCTTGGTGAGCGCCGCGAACCACAGCACATCGGTGGACTCGATCGCCAGGCGGCCGACCCAGCGGGGCTGCAGCAGGTCTTCGTACGTGGAGGGCACTTCGGCCGGCTTGACCAGTTTGGTGTTGTAGCCGAGCACGAAGAAGGCGAAGCGCGCGGCGACGTATTGCCGGTGCCCGCGCGGGAAGGCGGCCGGCGAAAGCTCCCTGAACGCCGGCGTATGGAAATCCTCCAGCAGCTTCTCGCGGTAGAGCGCCTCCATGCGGTGCGAGCTGGTCTCGAACACGTCGGCGCCGTCGTGCCCGGCGCGCGCCTCGGCGAGCGCGCGCTGCACGATCTTCTCGGCCGAGCCGCGCCAGTGCACCAGCCTGACGCCGAATTTCTTCTCGAACGCGGCGCCGAGCGCGCGACCGTCCTGCACCGTCATCGTGCTGTAGAGCACGACCTGGCCTTCCTGCTTCGCGCCGGCGATGAGTTTCTGGCTGCGGTCCGCGCCCTGATACAGGTAGATATCGCGGTTGGCCGCGATGGCGCCTGGGGCGAAAACCAGGCAGGCGAGGAGCAGGCAGGCGATGGCGAAAAATTTGCGCACCGACGTATCATAGCCGCCATGGAAAACCCGATCCGCGTCCAGAAAATCGGCCACGTCGGCCTTTATTGCCGCGACCTGCCGCGCATGGTGGAGTTCTACACGCGCGTGCTCGGCTTCCAGGTCTCGGACGTCAACGAGAAGGGCATGACGTTCCTGCGCTTTGGCGCCGACCACCATAGCCTGGTGCTGGCAAAGGCGCCGGAGGGCGAAGCGCCGGCCAAGCCGACGGTGCTGCAGCAGATCGCGATGGAAGTCGCCAACCTCGACACGCTAAAGCGCATCCGCCGCTACCTGGTCGCGCAGAACGCGCCCAAGGTCACTGCCATCAAGCACGAGGGCCCGGGCAACGACTACACCTTCGATTTCGACGATCCCGAAGGCAATCGCCTGCAGTTCTTCTGCGAGATGGACCAGATCGGCTGGGACGGCAACAGCCGGCCGAAGGACCAGTGGAAGCGCTTTACCGTCGAGGACTAGTGCTG
>DASWER010000313.1:0-2144 GCA_036394655.1 Burkholderiales bacterium | reverse complement strand
CGGCGAAGGAATTATTTCCAGGAATCGCGCAGCGTCACCGTGCGGTTGAAGCCGCCGGCACGGTCGGCGATGAAGTAGCCGTGGCGCTCGAACTGGAAGCTATCGCCGGGCCTGGCAGCGCGCAGCGCGGGCTCGAGCTGGGCCTTCACCAGGGTCATGGACCTGGGGTTGAGGTCCTGCAGGAAATCATGCCCGCTGCCGGGTTCGGCGACCTTGAAGAGCCGGTCGTACAGGCGCACCTCGGCCGCATATGCGGGTCCGGCGCTCACCCAGTGGATGTTGCCCTTGACCTTGTAGTTGTCCGCGCCGGGGGTACCCGACTTGGAATCGGGGTGATACGTGCAATGCACCACGCCATCGGTCATGCCGGTACATTTCACGACGTAGCCGAAGCGCAGGCGCACTTCATTGCCGGGGAACAGGCGGAAGTAGCCCTTTTCCGGCTGCTGCTGGAAATCTTCGCGCTCGATCCACAGCTCGCGCGAGAACGGCGCGTCGCGCTTGCCCCAGTCGGGCTTTTGCGGATGGTTGGGGAGTTGGACCAGCTCTTCCTTGCCGGCCGGATAGTTGTCGATCACCAGTTTGATCGGGTCGAGCACCGCCATGCGCCGCGGCGCGAGCTCGTTCAGGTCCTCGCGCATGCAATCCTCGAGCACCGAGAAATCGATCACCTGGTGCGCCTTGGAGACGCCGATGCGCTCGGCGAACAGGCGGAAGCCGGCCGGCGTATAGCCGCGGCGGCGCGCGCCGGCGAGGGTCGGCATGCGCGGATCGTCCCAGCCGCTGACGTGCTTTTCTTCCACCAGCTGGATCAGCATGCGCTTGCTGAGCACCACGTAGGTGAGGTTGAGGCGCGCGAACTCGATCTGCCTGGAGAGCGGCGGCTGCAGGAAGCCGAGCTGCGCGAGGCGCTCGTTGAACCAGTCGTAGAGCGGGCGATGGTCCTCGAACTCGAGCGTGCACAGGGAATGCGTAATGCCCTCGAGGCAGTCCGAGGTGCCGTGCGCCCAGTCGTAGGTCGGATAGATGCACCACTTGTCGCCGGTGCGATGGTGATGCGCGTGGCGGATACGGTACATCACCGGGTCGCGCAGGTTCATGTTGGGCGAGCGCATGTCGATCTTCGCGCGCAGCACGTGGCTGCCGTCGGGATGCTTGCCATCGCGCATTTCGCCGAGCAGCAGAAGGCTTTCGCTGGCCGATCTGGTCCTGAATGGACTGTCCTTGCCAGACTCCGTCAGCGTGCCGCGCATCGCGCGGATCTCATCGGCCGATTGCGAGTCGACGTAGGCCTGGCCGCGCTCGATGAGCGCGCACGCGAACTCGAAGAGCTGGCCGAAGTAGTCCGAGGCGTAGTGTTCGTAGGGCTGCCAGTCGAAGCCGAGCCAATGCACCGCCTCCTTGATGGCGTCGACGTATTCCTGCTCTTCCTTGATCGGATTGGTGTCGTCGAAGCGCAGATGGCAGCGGCCGCCGTAGTGCTGCGGCAGGCCGAAATTGAGGCAGATGGACTTGGCGTGGCCGAAATGCAGGTAGCCGTTGGGCTCGGGCGGGAAACGCGTCACCACCTCGCGGTACTTGCCCGAAGCGAGATCGGCCTCGACGATCTGGCGGATGAAGTTGCTAGCCGAAGGAAAGCCGGGTTTGTTCACGCCTCGGATTTTAAAGCGGAACCTTCTGAAACCACGCCGGAATCGCCGCGTGGCGCGAACGTGAATGGATCACTCGCCTTGCCACAGGGTCGCGGCGTAGACTCGATGCGTCACTAGGAGGAGTCCCATGAACAAAATCGGCGCAGTGGTCACAGCACTTTTCGCAGTCTCCGCCTTTGCGCACGACGACGACGGCGGCAAGGCGGGGCAGAAGCTCGGCAAGGTCAATTTTCCCAACTCGTGCAGCCCGAAGGTGCAGCAGCAGGTCGCGCGCGGCGTCGCGATGCTGCATTCGTTCTGGTGGCCGGCGGGGCAGAGCACGTTCCAGGAAATCGCCGGCGAGGATCCGAATTGCGTGGTGGCGGCCTGGGGCTTCGCTTCGATCCTGATGTACAACCCCTTCGTCGGCGGCACGCCACCGGCGGATATCGCACGCGCGCAGGCGGCGATCGACAAGGGCCGCCAGATGGGTGCCAAGACGCAGCGCGAGAA
>DASWER010000312.1:0-12687 GCA_036394655.1 Burkholderiales bacterium | reverse complement strand
GGCGTATTGCGGTGACCTGGGCTACGGCGCGCAGCGCGGCGCCGAGATGCTCTCGCTGATGCTCGGCTTCGGCATCGTCAGCCGCCTCGCCTTCGGCTGGATCGCCGATCGGATCGGCGGATTGCGCACCCTCCTCCTGTGCTCGGCACTGCAGGGCATCGCACTGGTTCTGTTTCTGCCCTTCACGGGGCTGGTGTCGCTCTATGTCGTCTCGGCGATGTTCGGCCTGTTCCAGGGCGGCATCGTGCCGGCGTACCCGATCATCGTGCGCGAGTTCTTTTCGCCGCGTGAAGCCGGCACGCGCGTCGCCATCGTGCTGATGGCGACGCTGTTGGGCATGGCGCTCGGCGGCTGGCTCTCGGGTGCTCTCTTTGACTACACCGGCTCCTACCGCGCCGCGTTCATCAACGGCATCGGCTGGAATCTGCTCAACATGACGATCGCGTTCTGGCTGCTGCGCCGGTTCACTGGGATGGCGCCGGCGCGCACGAGTATGGCGTCGTAACGCCGAGCTCGCGGCGCGCAGCCGCGATTGCCTGCAGATGGTCGTCGCGGCAGACCGCCTGGTCCATGCGCCGCGTCGATCCCACGGCGAGGAACCAGCCGAGCGCCGGCGGCCGCTCGCGCCGTGTCACGTCGGACAGCGAGAATTCCAGCGTGTTGGCGCGCGTGTAATCGCCGGCGCAATCCTTGCCGAGCGGATCGCGCCGCTCGCCGGCCGCCGCATCGGCGAGATCGCGGCGCGCCTGGCTGCCGCGCGCGACCCGCGAGTTCCACAACGCCAACGCCGGCGACAGGAACTCGGCAAACCAGTGCGACGGCTCGATCTCCGCCGGCGGAGCGCAAAGGCGCCTGCTGCTCGCGTCGTTGGTGATGATGACCACGCGCGGCTCGATGCGCGTGCGGCCCTTCGGCTGGCGCGCTTCGAAGTCCCGCGCCGCGCGGCGGAGAACCATCAACACGCCCTCGGCGGTCTGCGCGCCGGAATTCTCGTGGTAGCCGCCGTCGACGATCCGCCCCCAGACGTCGGCGAGCGCGCAGGTCGGCGCGGCGTCGGCGCAGATCTTGGCCGCGGGACTCACATAGGTGAAGCGCGCGCTCAGGTGCACCGCGGTGCTGAGCGGAGTCGTCCAGCGCTTGCCGCCGATGGCAAACAGATCGTCCACTTCGGGCAGCTCGTCCTGGTCGAAGCGTGCCGGGCTGACCAGCACGCGCTTGCCGGTCTCGACGCGCGTGCCATTGAGGAAGAGCCTCGGCAGCGGTTGCTTTGCCAGCTCGTCGTAAGGCGCGGCGAAGGCATTGATCCTCGCCTGCGGATGCGTATCGGCCCATGAACGCTCCCACGAAAGCTCGAGGGCCCGCGCGCGGTCGAAGCTGCGGATGGCGACGAACGGAATGAAACGCTGGATAAAGTCAGGGAACAGCATGTAAGCGGCGACCGGCGAGAGGTAGTCGCCTTGCAGGAAGTAGCGCAGGCAATTGCGTACGCTCGGCTCCTCGGGAGTGCTGCAGCCGTCGGTGCTCAACTGGGAGACGAACGCGGCCGCAGCCAGGCTGCCGCCCGAGACGCTGCTGATGGCGAACACGCGTTGCGAGAAGCGGCCGCCGGTGGCGAGCTCGAGCTCGCCGAGCACATTCGCGGTCCAGTACGCGGCACGCAGTCCGCCGCCTTCGGCGGCAACGACATAGACCGGAAACACGGCCTCGCCCTGGCTCCGCGCGAGCCGGAACTCGGTTTCGTGCAGGCTCAGCCACTGCAGCGCCGCGGCCTCGATCGAAGCCGCGCGCTGGGCCGCCGGATCGATCGGCAGCTGCCGCACCTCGTGGTTATCGACATTCCCGGCGGCGAGCGCGAATACGATCGGCAGCAGCGCGAGCGAAGGCAGGCCGTAGGCTTTCGGCAGGAGCACGAGCACGATGCTGCCGAAGAGCATCCAGGAGGTGAACGCGAGCAGGATGATCGGCGCGCCGCCGAACTGGCGCGGCAGATGCACCGGGGACAGCAAAATACCCAGCAGCAGCGCGAAGGAAAGGCCCAGGGCGACGGCGAGGACCACGCGCGTGCTGCGTTCGAGCCGATCGCGGCGCTCGGCCGCCGGTGCGAGGTCGGGAAGGATCGCCCGGCGATATATCACGAACAGCGCATACAGCACGCCGCAGGCGAGGGCGATCAGCCCGTCGGTGATTTGCGTGTCCATGAGGAAATGCACCGCGAGCACGGCAAAGATGGCACCGCCCAGCGCCCTGGGTAGCCAGGTGCGCACGAAGATGGCGAAAGCGTCATTGCCATCGAGCGAAGAGCTGGCGAAGCGTCCCTGAAAGCGGCGCTTGAGGAGCACACGACTGCAGTACCAGGCAGCAAATGCCCACGCGGCTACCGAGGCGTGAAACAGGGCTTTGTGCGCGAACTCGTCGTAGGTGGCGGTCGCTTCCAGCAACTCGTAGCCCTGAGGCACGAGCACCAGGAGGAAGAGGCCTCCCGCCACCAGCGCGACCGGGTAGATGCACAGCCAGCAGGCTGCCGCCAGCGTCACCAGCGTGCCGAGTAACCGGGCGAGCGGGCTTTCCGGGTTCAAAGGGGCGCCAGGAAGTCAGCCACGCGGTTGCCGAGCCAACCCGCGCCGTCGGCGAAGCCAGCGTGTCCGCCTTCGGCGGGAAACTCGAACTGCACATTCGGCGGTATCAGTGCCCGCCGTCTTTCGGCGCCGCGCAGCACGTGGTCGGGCAGGAAGGGATCGTTGCGGGCATTGAGCGCCAGTGTGTCCACGGCGATCCTGTTGAAGAATTGGCCGGCAGAGGAGCGCGCCCAGTAGTCGTGCGCGTCGAGAAAACCGTTGACCGGCGCCGTCACTGCGTCCTCGAACTCGCTAAGCACGGACGCCTTGTTCACGCGGCAGCGGTCATAGGCGCCTGGGAACATGTCGGGCTCAAGCTTGCGCAAAGCCTTCCAGCGCAGGTTGTTGGCGAGGAAGTGCTTGCCGTAGAGGCGGCTAAACCCGCGCCCGAGCACAGCGCCGGTCACGCTGAGATCGAAGGGCGCAGACACAGCGACCGCGCCACGCACGACATCGCCCGCCGCGGCGCCCTGCTCTCCCAGCCATTTCAAAAGCGCATTGGCACCGAGCGACACTCCCGCGGCGTACAGGTGCCCATGGCGCTTGCGGAATTCGCGCAGGATCCAGTCGACCTCGTCACTCGCGCCGGCGTGATAGTCGGTGAGCGCGCGGTTGAGCTCGACCGAGCAGCCGCGAAAGTGCGGCACGGCGAAGCGCCAGCCGCGCCTGAGCGCTTCTGCACCGATGCGGCGCGCATAGGCCCCGGCGCTGCTGCCCTCGAGGCCGTGGAAGAGAACCAGCAGGCGCGGTGCATTTTCAGGTCCGGCCCAGTGGACATCGATGAAATCGCGGCCGTCGGGCGTCGGCCAGCGCTCGCGCGTGTACGTGATCCACGGCCACGGGATCAGGGACGGCACCAGGGTCTGCAAGTGACGTCCGGGCAACCACCACGGTGCGCGGTAACCGTTCATTTAGATAAACCCGATGCCCACCCCCTGCGAAGATCATACGGCAGGCGCTGCGGTACGGCACTTGACCCCCGCGACGCTGCAAGCGAGCATCTGCCGGCGCAATTTCGCTCGGGGGGGCGATGCTGGCGTGGCTGAAGATGATCGGCTGGGTGATCTTCGCCGGCCTATTCTTTTTCTCCATGCGCCGGCCGCGGCTGCTGCGCTTGGGCATGGGCTTCTTCCGGCGCGTCTGGCCGATCTTCCGGAGTCCATTCGCCTCGTTCGCCGGCGCGACCTACCTCGTGACTCGCGCCGATGACAGCCAAGAGGTGCTGCGCCGCGCTCACGACTTCCTGCTCGGACCGGTCAACGAAAGGAAGATCCTCACCGGCGATTTCGTGATCGCGCTCGATCCCGAGCGCCGCTACATCCGCGAGAAAACCAACGTCGCCCGCGCGCTGCCGCCGAACCGGCTCCAGGAGCTCGAGCACATCGTCGACACCGAGGCGACGCGCTTGCTACCGGACCCGCTCGACCAGCCGGTCAATGTCACGCTCTTCGCGGAGCGCGTCACGGTGGCGATCGTGCGCGATTTCTGGGGCTTGAGTCCGGATGGCGCCAGGAGCGAGGTGGTCGACGCCACTCCCGGTCTCGAAACCATGCGCCTGTGGCTGCGCAAGCTCGCCATCGTGCTGGGCTCGATGGAGCCGGCGCCCTTCGGCATCCGCGAAACCGGCGAGCAATGCAGCGAGGAGTTCCTGAGCTACGTGCGCGCGGAGTGCGCGGTGCATCCGCCCAGCAGCCAGGACATGATCGCGCATCTCCTTCGCACCAGCGGCAACAACATGGATGAGACCGTGCGCACCATCGCGGGGATCGTGATGACCGGCGCCGCGGTGGTCACCAAGGCGTTCTCGCACGCGTTCGATCAGCTGCTGCGCTTCGACGACGCGCTGGATGCCGCCATCGCCGCCGCGGCGCAGGAGGCGCAACTCAGGGCCGCCGGCAACATTGGCGCGGCGCGCCTCGCGCGCATGCGGGTCGGCCACATCCTGGTCGAGGCACTGCGCTTCAATCCCGTTTTCCCGGTGCTGCCGCGCTACTGCGTGCGTAGCACGACCCTCGCGCGCGGCACACCGCGCGAGACCGAGATTCCGGCGGGCGCGAACGTCATCGTCAGCCCGCTGGGCGCCATGTTCGATCCGCAGGCGGTGACCGATCCCGAGCGCTTCGGCTTCGCGCGCAACATCCAGCTCAATTCGCGCACCTCGACGATGCCCGACTGGGATTACGGCTCGCGCTCGGATGGCTCGCCCGGCCATTACGTGCTCTTCGGCGGCGGCGAGCACTGGTGCCTCGGCGACCAGATGGCGATCTGCGAGATGGCGTCGATGGCCGTCGCCCTGCTGAACCGCTTGCGCGAGCCGCTGCCCGGCAGCCAGCAGCCCCGCCGGCCCTATCGGGCGCAAGGACTGAGCTATGACGGTTCGGCGGCCGAGAGCCTCCTCGTGGGGGCGCGGTGATGCAGCAGGACCTGACGCTGATCACCCCGATTGCCGGGGGCTGGGAGGCGCTGGCGGCGGAGCTGCGCAATCGCGGCGACCAGCTGCAGGCCGGATGGGACAACGATGCGCCCGCGGCGCTGGATGCGGTGACGCAGCTCCACTTCCTGTCGCTCTTCGTGATCGAGCCGCAGGGCGAGAATCCGGCGCTGCTCGTGCTCGAGGCCAGCTTCGATGGCAGCCGCGACGCTTTCCTCGATCGGCTGGTGCAGACCAACGCGGCGCTGCTCCAGGCGGTCTATGCCTCCTGCGTCGGCTACCCGGCGGGCGCCACCGACGAGCAGCTGCGCGCCTATCTCGGCAAGCAGAAGCACTGCAATCAGCTCTTTTTTGTCGGCTGCCCCGGCCTTACCACGGGTCGCATCGCCGAGGACCGCGAGATCGCCGAGGAGGTGGAAGGCGTAATCCGCGCGCTGAACCCGCCGATCGGCCGGCGCGCGCAGATCGTGCGCGAGGTGTGGCAAAGGCTGTCGCGAGGCAACCGGGCGCGCGTTCTCAGCACCCCGAAACGGCCGTTCTGGGTGCGCCAGCCGCTCCTCGAGCGGCCGCTCCCGACGCTCTACTGGTACGCGAAATGGCCGCTGGCGATCGGCGGCTGGCTGGTGCTGGCGCTCGTGCTGATCGAGTATTGGAAGCCCGGCTTGCTGCCGGGATGGATCGCACCGCCCGCCCCGGTGCTCGAGGCGACCTGGTGCTGGACGCTCTTCTTCCTGGCCTGCGCGGGAGTGCTGACGTTCATCTGGGCGCTCATCTGGTGGAGCGAGTTTCCCAGCCGGCTGAGCTGGCGCATGGCCCGCGACGTGATCTTTGCGAAGCTGGAGGAATACGTCCGTACGAGCCTATTGGCGTTGCCGAGCTTCGGCGCGTTGCTTGGCCTCCTCGCCCTGGCGCATTGGCAGTGGGGGCTGCTCTGGAAGCTGATCCTCCTCGGGCTGGTAGTGCTCCTTTTTGGGGCCCTGGTGGCGGCGATCGTCTGGTACGTGCGGCTGCTGCGCATCGGGCTGCGCGAACCCGGCGACACCGTCTACGACCTGCGCTGGGATCCGGCGCGGCTCACTCAGCTTCGTGAGCGCGAGGATCGCCTGGCGCAGACGCATCTCGTCAGCGTCACCAGCATCCGGCCGGGCTGGCTGCGGATGGCGACGTTGCGTTGCGTGCTGTTCCTGATCCACTGGCTGGCGCGCATCTTCTACAACCCGCTCGGCCTGTTCAGCACGCAGAGCATCCATTTCGCGCGCTGGACCATCATCGACGAGGGCCGCCGCCTGGTCTTCATCTCGAATTACGGCGGCAGCTTCGGCGGCTACCTCGGCGTGTTCGCCACCCTCGGCGCCACCGGCGTCTCGGCGATCTGGAACAACACCGAGGGCTTCCCGCGCGGCTTCATCCTGCTGCTGGACGGCGCCCGCGACGAGCAGCGCTTCAAGGCGCGGGCGCGCGCGAGCCAGGTGGAAACGCTTTTCTGGTACCGGCGCTATCCGCGCCTCTCCGTCGCGGCGATCGAGCGCAACGCCGCCATCCGCATGGAGCTGCAGCGCTTTTCCCGCGAAGGTTTCCGCATTGCCGAGGCCGAGCTCGATGTTTTCCTCCGACGTTTTGCCGCCACGACGCCCTAGCGCTCCGCTCGCCGAGCTGGGCGACCTCCAGGGCCTGCTGCGCCAGGGCTATCCCTTTTTCGACGGCGCCGCCTATTGCCTGTTCCGCATCGACGACGCGCCGAACGTGCGGCGCTGGCTGGCCACGCTGCTGCATCCGGATCCCGGCGAGCGCTGGATCGACAGCGCGCTGCAGTTCTCGAAGCGGCTGAAATACGAAGACAGCGGCGTCGCCATCGCCTTCACCCCCTCGGGATTGAAGGCGCTCGGCCTCTCCGACGACGCGCTCGGCAGCTTCGTGCCGGAGTTTCGCGAGGGCATGGCGGCCGAGCATCGCGCGCGGCTGCTCGGCGATGTCGGACCGAGCTGTCCGATGCGGTGGGAATGGGGGAATGCTCCCGGCATCGACGGCGTGCTGATCGTGTACGCGCGGCCTGAGGACCTCGACGAACGGGTGGAGACGATCTCGCGGATCCCCGGAGGTCCGAATTTCGTGCGCGTGCTGCGGACGCGCCTCTACACGGAACAGGGCACCGGGGTGCCGCGCGAACCGTTCGGCTTCGCCGACGGCTTCTCGCAGCCTTATATCGAAGGGGTGACGCTGAAAGATCCGCCCGAAGGGATACGCACCATCCGGACCGGCGAGTTCGTCCTCGGGTACCCGAACGAGATCGACCGCCTCCCCGCTTCACCGTCCATCGCGCTGGCCGAGGATCCGCAGCACGTGCTGCCGCGGCTGCCGCACGTGCCGCGCGCCGACTTCGGCCGCAACGGCACCTTCCTCGTGATGCGGCAGCTCGAGCAGAACGTGGATGCATTCGAGGATTTCATCGGCGCGGACGGTGAAAACCTCGCGGCGCGCATGGTGGGCCGCTGGCGCAACGGCGAGCCGCTGGTGCGGGCCGCGCAGCCGCGTGCGCCCGGCGAGACCACCAGGGCCGACCTCGAGGACGGCAACAACTTCGGCTACGACCGCGAGGACCGCCATGGTTTCAGTTGCCCGCTCGGCGCGCACATCCGGCGCGCGAACCCGCGCGATGCTCTGGCGCAGGGCATGCGCCTCACCCCGGCAGAGGCGCAGCGGCTCGTGGACCAGCATCGCATCGTGCGGCGCGGCCGCGTGTACCGCGACGCCGCGACCGGCGCGCAGGGCCTGATCTTCGTCTGCCTCAACGCCAACATCGAGCGGCAGTTCGAGTTCGTGCAGTCGGCCTGGCTGATGCACCCGGAGTTCGGCGGCCTCTCGGGTGAGACCGATCCGATCCTCGGCAACGCGCCGCGGCGCTTCACGATGCAGCATCCGCTCCTCGGCGAGTGCCGCGCGGACCTGCCGCAGTTCGTCACGGTGCGGGGCGGCGCCTACTTCTTCCTGCCGGGCTTACGCGCGCTCCGGTACCTGTCGCAGCTTTAGGCCAACTTCGGCATAGAGCGCGGCGGAGCGCTCGAGCTCCTTCTGCGCCGCGGCGCCCTGGCCGTGCTTGAGATACAGGCGGCCGAGGCCCTCGTGGCACTCGGCGGCGAGCGGGCGCATGCCGTGCATCGCGGCGCGCTCGAGCGCCTTGCGGTAGGCGCTCTCGGCATCCTCCAGGAACAGCTTGCCGCGCTGCGCCTGCGCCGTCGCGAGGCGCAGGTAGGAGTGGCCGAGGTGCACGTACTCCTTGCTCTCGATCATGCGCTGCACCGCCTCCTCCGCGCGGCGCACCGCGTCGGCGTAGCGACCGGCGCGCGCATAGGCGCTGGAGAGGCCGTTCAGCATGAAGTAGCGCGCGTAGTGCCCGGCGATGCGCGCGGTGCGGCTCCCCATCAGGGCCTCGATCGTGGCGATCGCCTCGTCGGCGCGCCCGAGCTCGGCGAGCGCCGCGCCGCGCCAGCCGACGAGCGGCGCGTGCATCGTAAGCACTTCGCCCTCCAGGGCGATCTCGATCGCCTGGTCGAAGACGCGCAGCGCCTGCTGCGCATCGCCCTGCAGGTAGTAGAGCGTGCCGAGCTCGTGCAGCACCAGCGTGCGCGACAGCGGATGGCGCGTGGCGTTGGCGAGCACGACGCCACGCTCGAGCTCACGCAGGCCCTCGTCGAATTTGCCGGTCAATGCCAGCGCCGAGCCGAGGAAGGCGGAGCACAGCACGCTCGGGTACACCGCCCAGCCGAAGCGCTTGCGCTCGAGCTCGCCCGAGAGCTCCTGGATCACGCCGAGCGCGACCTCGGCGCAGCGCTCGAGATCGCCGAGCGCGTGATGCGCCTGCACCAGGCCGCCGCGCGCGGTGAGCCGCAGGCCGAACTGCTTGTGCTCGTCGGCCATGATGAGCGCGCGCTCCGCGCTCTCTCTCGCCCGCTCGTGCTGGCCGGCGATCCAGAGCGCCGCCGAGATCTGGCTGTGGACCGCCGCCATGCGCCGCGGGTCGCCGATGGTGGCGGCGATCGCCTCGGCTTCGGCGAGCGTGCTCAGGATGCGCTCGTGCTCGCCGAGGGGCAGCAGCGCAGCGAGGCCGGCGAGGCGCAGGTCGATCTCCGCCTCGGAGCGCGCTCGCCCGCGCGCAAGGTGCTCCACCACGCCGAGGCCGCGATCGAGCATCTGCACCGCCTCGTGGTTGGCGAAGCGGGTGGCGGCGCGCGACGCCGCCATGATGTGATAGCGCACGCACTTGTCCCAGAGCTCGGCGCGGAAAGTGTGCTCGGCCAGCCGCTCCACATGCTCGGCCAGGCGATCGCGGTGCAGATCCTCGAGGACATCGACTACCCGCGCATGCAGCGCCCTGCGGTGCGCCTGCAGCACGCTGCCGTAGGCCACCTCGTGGGTCACCGCATGGCGGAAGCCGCACATCGGGCTCGGAAAGAGCTGCACCTCGAACATCAACCCGGAATCGCGCGCCGAGGCGAGGCACGGCGCAAAATCGGCGTCGCTGAGCCCGCTCACGCGCTGCAAGAGCTCCACCGTCATCTCGCTGCCCACCACCGCCGCGGTCTGGATCAGCGCCTTGACCGCGGGATGCAGGCCGTCGATCCGCGCGGCAATCAGCGCCTCCGCGGTCGGCGGGATGTCGATCTCGGGATGCGGCTCGCGCAGCTGGTAGCGGCCCGGGCTGCCGATCAGCACGCCGGACTCGATCACCGAGCGCACCGTCTCCTCGATGAAAAACGGATTGCCGTAGGTGCGCGTCGTCAGGAGCGCACGCAGCGCGTTCAGCTCCGGCGCATTGCCCAGCAGGTCGCGCAGCATGGCGTCGGTGAGCTGCGGCGCGAGCGGCAGGAGCTGCGTGCTCACCGCGCCGGCTTGCTTCAACGCCGGCAGCTCGTCGCGCGCGGTGAGCAGCATGAAGAGCGCCGCGTTCGGCGGCTCGCGCACCAGTCCCGCGACGAATTCCAGCGATTCGCTGTCGAACCAGTGCAGGTCCTCGCAGATCAGCATCAGCGGCTGCTTCTCGCAGAGCTCGCGGATGATGGCGCGCACCGCCTCGAACACGCGCTGCTTGCGCTGTCCCGGGTCGAGGCCCTGCCACAGGCTGTTGTCGCCCGGCACATCGAGCAGGCCCTGCAGGATGGCGAGATATTCCGCCTGCGACGGCGCGAACGGTTCAAGGCCGAGCTGCAGCCGGCGCAGCAGCTCGGCAGTGCTCTGCGTCTCGGTGATGCCGAAGTAATGGCGCAGCAGCGTCGCGATCGCGGAATAAGGCGTGCCGCGCCCGTAGGAGACCGCGGGGACTTCCAGCACCCGGAAGCCGCGCGCCTCTTCGGCGCGCGTGACTTCGTAGCAAAGCCGCGACTTGCCGACGCCCGGCTCGCCGTAGAGCGCCATCGCCCTGCCGTGGCCGGCGGCCGCCTCGCCCAGCGCCTCGAGCAGCAGCTGCAGCTCTTCGGCTCGCCCGTAGAGACGCGTCAGGCCGCGCGCCACGCGCGCACGGAAGCGCGTGCCGCCGGGCTTCATGCGCTTCAGCTCGTAGACGTCGACCGGCGCCGCGATGCCTTTCACGGCGATGCGCCCGAGCGGCTCGGCGTCGATCAGGCCTTCGGCGAGGCGCAGCGTCTCGCGTGTCAGTCGGGTGGTGCCGGGAAGGGCAATTTGCTCCATGCGCGAAGCGAGGTGCGTGGTCGCGCCGACCGCGCGGTAATCGATGCTGAGGTCGTTCTCGATCGCCTTGATGACCACCAGCCCCGAGTTGAGCCCGATGCGCACTTCGGCGGGCACCCCGACATCACGCCAGGCACCGTCGCGCGCCGCGCGTACCGTTTCCTGGATCGCGAGCGCGGCGCAGGCGGCGCGCACCGCATGGTCCTCGTGCGCGATCGGCGCGCCGAAGATCGCCATCAGCCCGTCGCCGAGCACCTGGTTGACGGTGCCCTCGTAGCGATGCACCGCGCCGATGATCTCGGTCAGCAGCGAATCGAGCAGCATCTGCGCCTGCTCGGGATCGCGCCCGGCGATCAGCTCGAGCGAGCCGAGCAGGTCGACGAACATCACGGTGACCAGCTTGCGCTCGCCTTCGATGGCGCCGCGCGAGGCGAGGATGCGTTGCGCGAGATGCGCGGGTGTCAGCGCGGCGGCGGCCGGCAGAGGCCGTCGTACACCGGGCTCGACGCGGGTCAGGGGCCGGGCGCAGCCGCCGCAGAAGCGCACACCGGCTTCGCTGGCAAACCCGCATGCAGAACAGAGGGTCCGTTCCGCTTTCATTCTCGCCCCTTCCCCCCGGAAGAACGCTCCAATTCTAGCGGCCGGCCGGGCCGAGCGCGGCTTTCTTCCAGAGCTCCCAGGGGCGCTCGAGCGTACCGGCATTGGCCGCGGTCGAGCGGCGGCCTTCCTCGTCGCTCAGGAACTCGATCGGTCCCTCGAGCTGCGTCGCCTGGAGCTGCAGGCGCGCATTCATCTCGGTATAGATGGCGCGGAAGACCGCCTCGGGCACGGTGGCGCCCACCACGGTCATGCCGTGGCCGCGCATCAGCACGCAATTGCACTTGCCCAGTGCGCCGGCGAGCGCCGCGCCGAGCGGCCGGTCGCGCACCAGGAGATCGTTCTCCTCTCGCACCTTGCGGATGTCCCAGACCGGTGCACCGGACCAGAGGAACGAGCCCATGTGGTAGATCGGCCGCAGCTTGGTACGCGTGACGCCGAACGGGATCACCGAGGGCGAATGGCTATGCACCACCACCATCACCTCGGGCCGCACGCGGTAGATCTCGCCGTGGATATAGCGCTCGATGAACCCCTTGCGCTTATCGGTCACGGGCTCACTGTCGGGACCGAGCTCCATCACGTCGGCCGCGCTCATCAGCGCCGGCGCGCGCGAGCGCGACATGAGGAAGTGCGCGGGCCGCTTGTCGCTGCGCACGCTGATGTGGCCATAGGCATCGAGCACGCCGTGGTGCGCGAGGATGCGGCTGCCGGCGACCAAATCATCAATCAGCGCCTTGCTCGCCGCGGGCTTTTTCATTTGAGTCGCATCTCCTTGAGGTGCGGCGCCGCCAGATAGAGGACAGCCACCGCGGTAATGGAAGTGACGGCGAGCGCCACCGAAGCGCCGCGCACGCCGAAGAGCTCCGCGAGCGGCCCCGCCAGGAACGCGCCGGTCGAGATCATCGCCGGATAAAGCATGGTGATGCTCGCGATGCGGCCGCGCATCGCGTCGGGCGCCGACATCTGCAAGGTCGCCAGGTTGCTCGCGGTGTGCGCCATCTCGGCGGCGCCGCCGATGAAGCCGCAGAGCGCGGCGACCGGCAGCGTCGGGCTCGCGGCGACGCCGAGGATGGCGGCTGCCATCACCACGATCCAGAGGGCCTGCAGCAGCGCCTGGCGCTCGGCGTGCGCGAGCGCGTTGGCGATGAAGCCGCCCACGATACCGCCGGCGCCGACGGTCGTGAGGAGCAGGCCCAGACCTTGCGGCCCGGCGATGAACTCATCCTTGGCATAAATGGGGAACAGCGTGCTCCAGACGGGGATGAGGAGCAGATAGGGCAGCGCTCCCAGCGCGATCAACAGGCGCGTGCGCCGGTCGCTCGCCGCGTAGCGCAGGCCTTCGAGCATGTCGGCCAGCGC
>DASWER010000311.1:0-6267 GCA_036394655.1 Burkholderiales bacterium | reverse complement strand
GAAGGCTGAGTAGAATTTCGCCGCAATGTCTGGCCACAGCAAATGGGCGAACATCAAGCACCGCAAGGCGGCTGCCGATGCGAAGAAGGGAAAGGTGTTCACCCGCCTGATCAAGGAAATCACCGTCGCGGCGCGGCTCGGCGGCGGCGGCGATCCGGATAGCAACCCGCGGCTGCGCCTCGCCATGGACAAGGCGCGCGAGGCCAACATGACCAAGGACAGCGTGCAGAACGCGATCAAGCGCGGCAGCGGCCAGCTCGATGGCGTCGCGTACGAGGAGATCCGCTACGAAGGCTACGGTCCCGGCGGCTCGGCGATCATGGTCGACTGCATGACCGACAACCGCACGCGCACCGTGGCCGAGGTGCGCCACGCCATCACCAAGAACGGCGGCAATCTCGGCGCCGACGGCTCGGTCGCCTATCTCTTCAGGCACTGCGGGCAGTTCATCTTCGCGCCGGGCACGAGCGAGGATCGCGTGATGGAAGTCGGGCTCGACGCCGGCGCCGAGGATGTGCTGAAGAACGACGATGGCTCGGTCGAGCTGATTTCCTCGCCGGCGGACTTCCACCTCGTCAAGGCGGCGCTCGAAACAGCGGGCCTGAAACCCGAGCTCGCCGAGATCACGATGAAGCCGACCGCCGAAGCCGTGCTCGCCGGCGAGGACCAGGGACGGATGCGGCGGCTGG
Source organism: Burkholderiales bacterium (assembly GCA_036394655.1). GTDB lineage: Bacteria > Pseudomonadota > Gammaproteobacteria > Burkholderiales > SG8-39 > SCGC-AG-212-J23. The sequence goes on along the minus strand of DASWER010000311.1, from coordinate 5,578 downwards.
TGGATGCGCTGGAGAACCTGGACGACGTGCAGAACGTTTATACGACGGCGGTGATCGACTGAGGATCCTCGGCATCGATCCGGGGCTGCAGAGCACCGGCTTCGGCGTCATCGAGGCGCGTGCCGGCACCCTGATCTATGTGACCAGCGGTTGCGTGAAATCGGGCCAGGGCGATCTCGCCACCCGGCTCAAAGCGATCCTCAACGGCCTGAACGAAGTGATCGCGGCACACGCGCCGATCGAGGTCGCGGTCGAGAAGGTGTTCGTCAACGTGAACCCGCAATCGACGCTCGCGCTCGGCCAGGCGCGCGGCACCGCGATCTGCGCCGCGGTGATCGCCGGATTGCCGGTTGCCGAATACACGGCGCTCCAGGTGAAGCAATCGGTGGTCGGCAACGGCCACGCCGACAAGGCCCAGGTGCAGCACATGGTGCGGCGGCTGCTCGCGCTGGCGGGCGAGCCCACGGCCGACGCCGCCGACGCGCTGGCCTGCGCGATCTGCCACGCGCACGGCTCGCGCCTGGGCGAGCTGCCGATGCGCGGCTTGCGCATGCGCAAAGGCAGGCTGGTCTGATCGGTCGCCTTACCGGCAGGCTCGCCGCCAAGACGCCGCCCCAGGTGCTGGTCGATGTCGGCGGCGTGGCCTACGAGGTCGACGTGCCGATGAGCACGTTCTATGCGCTGCCCGCCGCGGGCGAGGCGGTGACCCTGTTCACGCACCTGGTGGTGCGCGAGGACGCGCACCACCTGTACGGGTTCGCGACCGGCGAGGAGCGCGCGGCGTTTCGCCAGCTGATCCGCATCTCGGGCATCGGCGCACGCACCGCGCTCTCGGTCCTCTCGGGCATGTCGGTCGGCGATCTCGCCCAGGCGGTGGCGCTGCAGGACGCCGGGCGGCTCGTAAGAGTTCCGGGAATCGGCAAGAAGACCGCCGAGCGCCTGCTGCTCGAGCTCAAGGGCAAGCTCGCCGAATCCATCGGCCAGCCGGGCGCGCAGCGCGGCTCCGATGTGCTCCATGCCCTGGTCGCTCTCGGGTACAGCGAAAAGGAAGCGCTCGCCGCGGTGAAGGGCCTCGCACCTGATACGCCCGTTGCCGAAGGGATCCGCGCGGCGCTCAAGACGCTGGCGCGGGGCTGACCGACCACGCGGGACAAATTCGCGTTGCAATTCCGCAACATGGACGCGGCAAGCGAGCCCGCGTTTCGGTTGCGCCCGCCTGCCGCCAGGCCGCCTTTGCTACTGTTTGCGAGCGTGATTTGGGGATTCCAGTAACCTGTATGCGCACGCTCGACGAAAAAGGGCGGCAGGCACAATAACAACGGGAGCATTCCAATGAAAAATAGCAAGACCATCGCGGTCATTCTCGGACTGGCAATGAGCGCGGCGCTGCCGCTCGCGGCGCACGCGCAGGCCGCCACGCCCGGCATCTACGCCGGCGTCAACATCGGGCAATCGGAATCGCTCAAATACGATTGCAGCCTGTTCCCGGACTGCAAGAAAAAGGGCACCGCCTGGAAGCTCTATAGCGGCTGGCAGTTTCATCGCAACTGGGGCGCCGAAATTGGCTTCACGGACCTCGGCAGGGTGGTCAGCGCCCACTCCCCCGGGTCCTCCGACGAGATCAAGGTGAGGCTGGGAGAGCTGACCATGGTCGGCTCGCTTCCCTTCAGCGACCGGATCTCCGGTTTCGGCAAGGCCGGCGTCTACTACGCGGGGGCAGTCCATGACGTCACGTTGAACGGCTCGACGTCGCACCTGACGCACAGCAACGCATCCGTGACCTACGGATTCGGTCTGCAGTTCTTCGTCTATCGCGGCTTGGGCCTGCGCGGCGAATACCAGAAGTATCTAAGGGTGGGCGGTGACGCTGTCGCCCAAAGCGACTATCAGGCTATCACCGGCGGTCTGATCTGGAAATTTGAGTGAACGTCAGTTAGGGGGGGTCATGAGAGGTTCGAAAACGCTAGGGATGGCGGCGCTCGCCGCTGCGCTGTGCGCCGCGGCGCCGGCGCAGGCACAGGAGAGTACAGCCAGCAGCAATAACTTCTACGCCGGTCTGACGTTCGGTCAGGCGCATTGGCGGTCCGGATGTGCCGTTACCGCCACCACGTGCGACGACACCGATCGCGCGCTGCAGGTCTTCGCCGGCTTCCAGCTGAACCGCATCTTCTCGGTCGAAGCCGGTTTCCATAATCTTGGCAAAGCGACCTCGCCGGCGAGCAGCATCAAAGGCCACGCCTGGGAAGCTGTGGGGATCGCCGCCTGGCCGGTGCTCGGCGCGCTTTCGCTCTACGGCAAGCTCGGCATCTTCCGCACGAAGATCGAAGGCGGCGGCGCGCTCGTGCCGAACCGCGAAACCAACTACGGCCCCACTTTCGGCGTCGGGACGCAGTTGGAGCTCAATCGCAATCTCGCGCTGCGCGCGCAGTGGCAGAGCTATCCGAGCGTCGGCGGCGGCACGCTGCCGCGCACCGATATCAACGCCATCACCCTCGGCGGGCTCTGGCGCTTCCAGTAGTACTTCTGAAGTAGAGCGGCACGACGACGATGGCGAGCGCCATCGTCGTCGCGTTATTGCTTCAGCGGATCGGCTTGATGAACGGGAAGATGTGCGTCACACCGAGCAGATCGGTGATGACCAGGATCACGGCGACCAGGATCAGGACGCCGAGCACCGTGGCGCCGCCGTCGCCGCCCGCGGGCAGGCTCTCGATCTGACGCGAAAGCTGCGCGGCCTCGTCGTCCGTCAGCGCGGCGATGCGCGCTTTCACGTCCGCGGGGTTGACGCCAAGCGTCTCGAGTTGCGAGCGCACGTCGGCGCGGTTCAGCACGCTGGCGATGCGATCGCGCTCGGCAGTGGCGATGGCGGTGCCGGTCGATAGCATGGCGGCGTACGCCGGCTGCGGCACCGAGAAAGAAGCGGTGGATACGATGAGTGCGGTCGCGACAAGGCGGCGAAACTGGATCATGTCAGCTCCCTTTGATGAAGTTGGTTAGTAGTGCACGGCGAGCCTAACACTCGTCGATGCCATGGCCTATCGCCGCGAAGGGCGCGCTCGGTGAACGCGCTGCGCATGTGAACAAAAAGCAACATAATGCGCCGGGGGTTAGCAATGAGCGTTGAGACCGACCGGCTGATTTCTGCCAAACCATCCTCCCCCCAGGAGGAGCAGATCGAGCGCTCGCTGCGGCCCGCGACGCTCGCCGAATACGTCGGGCAGGAAAAGGTGCGCGGCCAGCTCGAGATCTTCATCGAGGCGGCGCGCCGGCGCGGCGAGGCGCTCGACCACGTGCTGCTGTTCGGGCCCCCGGGCCTGGGCAAGACCACCCTCGCGCACATCATCGCGCGCGAGCTCGGCGTCAACCTGCGCCAGACCTCGGGCCCGGTGCTCGAGCGCCCGGGTGATCTCGCCGCTCTATTGACGAATCTGGAACCCAGGGACGTGTTGTTCATCGACGAGATCCACCGCCTGTCGCCGGTGGTGGAGGAGATCCTCTATCCCGCGCTGGAGGACTACCAGATCGACATCATGATCGGCGAAGGCCCCGCGGCGCGCTCGATCAAGCTCGACCTGCCGCCGTTCACGCTGGCCGGCGCCACCACGCGCGCCGGCATGCTGACCAATCCGCTGCGCGATCGCTTCGGCATCGTCGCGCGCCTCGAGTTCTACACCCAGGCCGAGCTCGCCACGATCGTGCGGCGCTCCGCCGGACTCCTGAAAGTGCACCTGGAGGACGACGGCGCGCGCGAGATCGCGTGCCGCGCGCGCGGCACGCCGCGCGTCGCCAATCGCCTCTTGCGGCGCGTGCGCGATTACGCCGAGGTCAAGGCCGACGGCCGCGTCACCAAGGCGATCGCCGAGGCCGCGCTCAAGATGCTCGACGTCGACGCGCTCGGCCTCGATGTGATGGACCGCAAGCTGCTGCTGGCCGTGATCGAGAAGTTCTCGGGCGGGCCGGTCGGGCTGGAGAACCTTGCGCATGCCATCGGCGAGGACGCCGAGACCATCGAGGACGTGCTCGAGCCCTATCTCATCCAGCAGGGCTACCTGCAGCGCACGCCGCGCGGCCGCATGGCGACGCTCACCGCCTACCGCCATTTCGGCATCACCGCCCCTGCCGTGTCGCGCGATCTCCTATCCGACAGCTGAAGATCCCCGTCCGGGTGTACTACCAGGACACCGATGCCGGCGGGGTGGTGTTCCACGCGCAGTATCTGGCCTTCATGGAGCGCGCGCGCACCGAGCTGCTGAACGCCTCGGGCATCGACCTCGCGCGCCTCGCCGAGGAACGCGGCCTGCAGTTCATGGTGGCGCACCTGCAGGTGAAATATCACCGCGGCGCGCGCCTCAACGAGCTGCTCTCCACCAGCGCGGAAGTGGTTAAAATCGGCCGCGCGAGCATCGTTTTTCGCCAGCAGGTGGAACGCTCCGGGGAGCTGCTGGTCGAAGCCGAGATCACCCTCGCGGTGGTGGACAGAGGCCGCATGAAGCCGGCCCGCATGCCGATCGAACTCGAAGAGGCGCTCAAGTAAATGCCGACGTTCACGCAGGACCTCGACATCTGGACGCTGATCCTGCACGCGAGCCTGGTGGTCAAGGTGGTCATTGGCATCCTGGTCGCGGTGTCGTTCATGTCGTGGATGTTCATCTTCCAGAAGTGGTTCGGGATCCGCCGCGCGGTGGCGCAGACGCTCAAGTTCGAGCGCGAGTTCTGGGGCGGCCAGGACCTGAACGCGCTCTACCAGGGCGCGGTGAACCAGCGCCACACCATCGGCAGCCTTGAGCGCATCTTCGAGGCCGGCTACCGCGAGTTCGCCAAGCTGCGCAGCCAGACCGGCACCGATGTGAGCGACATGGTCGACGGCGCGCGCCGCGCCATGCGCGCCACCTTCCAGCGCGAGATGGATTTCCTCGAGCGCCACCTTTCGTTTCTCGCCTCGACCGGCTCGGTGAGCCCCTACGTCGGCCTGTTCGGCACGGTGTGGGGCATCATGCATGCGTTTCGGAGTCTCGCGAACGTGCAGCAGGCCACCCTCGCGCAGGTCGCGCCCGGCATCGCCGAGGCGCTGGTGGCCACCGCCATCGGTCTGTTCGCCGCGATTCCCGCGGTGGTGGCGTACAACCGCTATTCGCATGACGTCGATCGCCTGGGCAACCGCTTCGAGAGCTTCATGGAGGAGTTCTCCAACATCCTGCAGCGCCAGGCGGTGAGATGAGGGATCAATAAGAGTGCCCGCGGTGCGCAAGCGCGGCCCGATGCACGAGATCAATATCGTGCCTTACGTCGACGTGATGCTGGTGCTGCTGGTCATCTTCATGGTCACCGCGCCGCTCGTCACGCCGTCGGTGATCGAGCTGCCGTCGGTCGACAAGGCGAGCCAGCCGCGCGTCGTGCCGCTCGAAGTGTTCGTCAAGGCCGCCGACCAGGGCCTGGTGGTGCGCAGCCGCGATGGGAGCGGCGCGATCGTGAGCGAGCGCACCGTCACGAAGAGCGAGCTGCCAGCCGCGATCAAGGATGCGCGCGGCAAGAACGCCGAGCTCTCGGTGCTGGTCGGCGGCGACAAGAACGCGCGCTA